>DASWCA010000095.1:0-3443 GCA_036390355.1 Acidobacteriaceae bacterium | reverse complement strand
TTCGGGACGCAGGAGTCGCTGGTTCGAATCCAGTCACCCCGACCACTCTTGCATCAAGCACTTACCTTCTCGCTCACGCAGCCCGCAGCCAGTTCTCGATCGTCAGACCAGGGATGCGTACGAAATGGCGCAAGTTGTCCGTTACGCAAACTGCGTCCACTGCAATCGCCTGAGCCGCGATGAGCGGATCCATGCGCCCGATCTCCCGGCCGGTCTGTTCGAGGTAACGCTGGACGGTGAACGCCTGCCGCGCCGCAGCCTCGTCAAAGGCCAGGACGCGCGTGCGCCGCAATAACGCTTCAAACCAGAGATTCTTTGCCCGAGGGGTACGCGGCCGCGCCAAGCCGACCCACACTTCTACCGCAGTAATCGCGGAAATGTGCAGCGACCCGCGCGGGGCGCCGGCTATGCGATCTTCGAGATGGCGATGACCTTGTTCCTGATTGAGTACCGCGGCGATGATGCAGGTATCAAGCAGGTATTTCACTTCTTGAAGATACGGTCGGAAATCCGCGGACCGAATTTCCACGGTCCGAGCTTTTGCATTTCCTTCAAGACGCGCAGGACTTCGCGCCCGTACGCGGTCGTTTTCCCGGTGTGCGCCGTGTCGTTGGTGCGCCGCGCCCTAGGGCGCTTGGCAGTAGTGGCAGTCATGGCAATGGTCCTGACGAATTTCCGGTGGAATTGTACCCCATCACTCTGGGTCGGTCCGCGGACAGCGTGTTGGAAGCTATCAACGTCGGCTATCGACCGAGGCTGTGTGAAAACTCCAACTGCGCGAGTTTTTAGTGGTCCGAAAATCATTCCTGAGAACGCGATCGTCGATCCTGAGCGATTCTGGCAAGCTGGCCTTTCGCCTCTCGGTATGAAAATCGAGTTTTCACACAGCCTGGACCCAAAGCGGTCATTCAGCGACGACCGAAACGCTGCAAATTGCGGCGTCAACGCCCGTCAGGGCCAGAGCTACGTAAGCGAAGCCGTTGGATGCCTTGGCGAGGGGCCGATGCGCGTCATGTCCCGTCCCGACATCGATTGAGCGGCGAAAGCGCCCACCCTTAGAAGGACCTCCGTCGCTGTTCGGTGCAAGCCAGTATCAGCGCCACTGAACGATCCTGGCGCTAGTGATTCGCGGTTGTATGTGAAGTTAGCCACGTGCCGATCGCTGCTGCCACTGCCACGCACGCGGCTGCCGCTGCCGTATTTGAAAGCGCGTCCCTGGGTATCGGGCTCGCTCCGACGGCAGAGCCTCCCGCTTGCGCCGTTGCTTCGCCGACTATTACGGCCAGCAAACCGGCCGCGATGAGTCTCTTGAATCTGATCGACATGATGGGTGGGGTGGCCGATGGGATTCGAACCCACGACAACCGGAATCGCTATCCAGCAGTTGTCTCCTGCCCAAGTCCGTGACTCCCCAGCGGCAATCGGTAACTCTGAGTGGTAATATTTTCGGTAGATATATCAAATATCCGCAGAACAATCAAAGCAGGTCAGTAGACCGCCTCATCGTCGCCTGACCAATGACTGCTCGTGGCCGGTTTGCAACCCGGCGGTAAGAGACCCAAAGCGGACTTTACTAACTTCACCGTGGAAGGAGCCAATCTATCGTTCCAGACTGGATATCGAGCAGTGCGGGTGTTGGCGAGCGCTGGTCGATTCACTGCGCCGCGCAGTAATGCCTTAACTGCAATTGACAGCGCAGCCGAAGCTGCTCTAGGCTCGACGCCAAGCCGTCCCTGGCTTCAGCCGAGAGGAAAACATGAAAAGCAGGCTTGCGATCGTCGTGCTTGCGGCGCTTGGGCTGCTCTTTTCAGTCGCGTGCAAAGCGCAGAGCGACGAGCGCAAAAAGCTCGCCTTCGAGATCGTCGAGCGCAACGCTGAGCAGCTCGCGCTCGTCGGCGATTCGCTCTACTACTTTGCCGAACTCGGCATGCAGGAGTTCGAGAGCGCGAAGTTCCTCAAGGAGACGCTTGAGGGAATCGGCTTCAAGGTCGAGACTGGCGGTGCAGGCTTCCCCACCAACGTCTGGGCGCAGTGGGGCAGTGGCAAGCCCAAGATCGTCATCGTCACCGAAATCGACGCGCTTCCCGAAGGTTCGCAGACGCCGGGGAACATCGAGCGCAAACCTCTCGTGCAGGGCGCGCCGGGCCACATGGAAGGCCACAACACGCACGGTGCGGTGGCGGTTGGGGCGGCGTACGCGATCAAGCAATTGATGCAGCGCTACAAGATCCCGGGGACCGTTGCCCTATCCTTCGGACCGGCGGAGGAGCAGCTGGTCAGCCGTCCCTTCCTCGTTCGCTCTGGGCTCTTCAAGGACACGGACGCCGCCATCCTCATCCACATCGGCGACAACTTTAGCACCGGCTACGGCATTCTGAATTACGCTGCGATCAGCGCCAAGTTCACCTTTCATGGCAAGACCGCGCACGGCGCGGTCAATCCCTGGGAGGGCCGCGACGCGGTGGACGCCGTCGAGCTGATGGACCTGGGTTTCGACAAGCTGCGCGAACACCTGCGCCCGAGCCAGCGCGCCCATCGCACCATCACTATCGGCGGCATCCAGCCGAACATCATTCCGGACCTCGGCCAGATCTGGTGGTTCGTGCGCGACGCCAACGCCCCCTGGGCCAAGGAGAACTACGACAAGCTGGTGAACATCGGCCGTGGCGCCGCGCTGATGACCGGTACGACGATGGAAATGGAAGTGGTGGCCTCCGCCTGGCCGCAGCTGGGCAACCGCATCATGGCCGAGGCGATCCAGAAGAATATCGAGCTTGTGGGCATGCCCAAATGGAGCGAAGCCGAAGAGAAGTTCGCCAAGGAGTTTCAGACAGCTCTCCGCCTGAAACCGGTCGGCTTGAACACAGCGCCGACGAAGTTCGGCGCCAGGCCGCAGGCGTTCTCGTCGAACGACAGCGGCGATGTCACCTGGAACGTCCCTTCAGGAAAACTGGACTTTCCTGCGAGTGTCCCGGGAGTGAACTATCACAACTGGCAGGCCGCGGTCACACCCATCAGCTCGATCGCCCACAAAGGCGAGGTCGCCGGAGCGAAAGTACTGGCAGCGAGCGTGCTCGATCTGCTCACCTCCCCCGAGCTGCTTGCCAAAATCAAGGAGCAGTTCCAGCAGGAAGTCCGCGACACGCAGTATTTTTCGTTCCTGCCCGCGGACCCCAAGCCGCCGCTGGATCTCAACCGCGAGATGATGGAGCGGTTCCGGCCCGAGCTGCGAAAGCACTACCTTAACAAGAAGCCCCGCCTCAACTGATGCGGCGCGCTCGAAGCGCGCCAGTGCCCAATCTTTTTCGGACTGCTCGCTCGACGTATGAGCAGAACCGATCATCCGAGGAGAGAATCCATGTTACGCACCACGCTGCTTGTCCTCCCCCTGCTGCTTACCGGCAACGCCGTCGCCGACGCGCAAGCCGTCGGCCACCGCGTCA
>DASWCA010000094.1:0-10578 GCA_036390355.1 Acidobacteriaceae bacterium | reverse complement strand
TTCAAACTTGGCGTCGACCGTAATGCCCCCGCGCTCGCTGGCTACTTTGGCTTCGCCCCTCGCGCCCTGGAGCAATGGCGTGCCTTCAAAGCCGATGGTTGTCGAACCGCTTCGATGCAGATAGTTGACGCAGTCCAGATTGCGTTGCACCACCTTGACGCGATAGATGTACATGCCGTTCTGCTGCGTGATCTGATTTATCTCGCCCGGCGGCGTCTGGCCGGTCGGGCTCTGCTCTTGCGCGTTTGCGGAGGGAATTCCAGCGATTGCGAGAATGGCGGTGATCGCCGCGACGATCAGTGAAATGAAATTGTGGAAGGAAATACCGGTAGGTTGTTCGATCATTTGCGCATGCGCCACTTGCGCCGGATGAGGCGCGAAACAATTCTTTGGATGTGCCATGGTGTGATCTCCTTGCGATCCAGCCTGGGTGGGCTTCCCGCACTGCGCATGTGCCTGGAAGCCGCTCGCCCTCCAACGATGGCCAATGTTGTGAGATGCCTGATAAACGACAAAAGGTAGTCCACGCGACAGTACGCAGCAGTAAACTGAGTGCGTTGGAGGAGTGCGCAGAGTTGTTGATGGAGTTCGCAAAGCCGGTTGCGCTGGTGCTGTGCATGCTCTCGCTATGTGCTGTGTTCAATAGCGCATTCCTCGTTCCCGCGAGCGATCTGCAGCAGAGAGCGTGGGACTCGCTGATCCTGCTTTCCCTCGCAGTGGGGATATGCCTGAGCGGCGGAATGATCTTTCGTGATTCGGCGCAAACACTCACACGCACGCTTCCGGTTCAGATGTTCTTCTGGGCTGCATGCCTGATGCTCGCCCTCTTTCTCGCGTCGTGGTATTTGGAAACCCACTGCGTTTTCTACAAAGATGTGCGGCGGTTTTGAGAGCGATGGGATCCGAATTCCACGGATCGTAAGGACGGCATGAACGCAATAAAAGACGAAGTGGGCAAAGGCTGGAACGTAGCAGCTATTCCAAGCCAGGTGGGCCGGCGTGTGTTGATTACCGGCGCGAACAGCGGCATCGGCTACCATGCGGCGGTTGAGCTCGCGCACAATGGTGCCCACGTGTTGCTGGCGTGCCGTGACAAGGCCAGGGGCGACGCTGCACTGGCGCGAATGCGTGCCGCAAATCCCCGGGCGAGGGCCGAAGTTGTGCTGCTCGACTTAGCGTCGCTGGAGTCGGTGCGCGCGTTTGCTGCGGAGGACCTTGCGCGTGGAGTCCCGCTCGATCTGCTGATCAATAACGCAGGTGTGATGGCTCCGAAGAAGCGGCTGGAGACGGCTGACGGTTTCGAGATTCAGTTCGGCACGAATGTGTTGGGCCATTTCGCGCTGACGGCGATGCTGCTGCCGGCACTCGAGCGCGCGAGCGCGCGCGGGCCGCTGAAGCCGCGGGTCGTCACGATCGCTTCGATTGCGCACAAGCGGGGGCAGTTGAACTTCGACGATCTGCAATCGACGAAGAACTATAACCCGATGGAAGCGTATCGGCAGTCGAAGCTTGCCAATTTGCTGCTTGCGTTCGAACTGGACAGGAGACTGCGACCTGACGGGACGCCCGCGCCAGGCGTGATGAGTGTGGCTGCTCATCCTGGCGTGGCGAACACGAACCTATTCCAGGCCGGGGAGTATTCGGCTCTTGAGAAGCTGGTGCGTCGCGGCATCGGTGTCGCGATTGGTGCGTTTCTGAACTCCGAGGCACAGGGTGCGGTGCCCACTCTATTCGCGGCGACAGCGCCTGACGTGACCAACGGCGGATATTACGGGCCGCAAGGCTACGAGGAGATGCGCGGAGGCGATGTGGGTCCCGCGGAGGTGGCTCCGCAGGCTCGTGACCGGCGGGCTGCGGCTCGGTTGTGGAGAGAATGCGAGAGGCTCACCGGAGTCTCGCTGCTTAGTTAGAACGGGCGGTTCAATCGTCCAGCTTCGCCTGCCGGTTGTTCCGCCACATCTCTTCGTCCTCTTCAAGTACAGGCGGCGGCGCGTTCTTGAGCTTCAGCAGGAGTTTTTCCTGATGCTCTGTCCAGAGTCTGAGTTCCGCCATCGACTGCACCCACTTCCGAATGAGGAGCACGCCGAGGCAAAAGACAGCCAGGAGCGATGACACGAGTCCGAAAATGATGATGGTTGTCATCCGGCGTCTCCCCTATTCGTTCAGCGCAATCAGGTTACCACTAGAAATTCAGAGTAGCCGGCAGGTGGGAATACGATCAGTGACGTACAGCACAAGGATCTACGCGGCTTTCGGCCGGCGGAGCATCCAGAGCTAACTGAGGCTATGCAATGGTTTGCGTGGCCAGGTGTCTGGGGCCGTTTGCGCGACGAGACATGCGATGCAGTGGTGGTCTACAATTCCCGGCTTAGACGATTGGGCGACGGGCGAACGCCCGCCGCTCATCTCAACTTCAAGGAGAACCATCCATGTCGACCACGATGCCCGCAGTTCAACCGGGTACCTATGGGTTCCCGATCTCGCTCAAGAAGCGCTACGACAACTACATTGGCGGCAAGTGGACGCCTCCCCTTTCCGGCGAGTACTTCGAAAACGTTACGCCTGTGACCGGCCAGGTGATGTGCCAGATCGCGCGATCGAAGGCAGCCGATGTCGATAAGGCGCTCGATGCGGCGCACGCGGCGAAGGCAGCGTGGGGCAAGACGTCGCAGGCCGAGCGCGGCCGGCTGCTGGAGCGGATCGCGCAGCGCATCGAAGACAATCTCGAGATGCTGGCGACCATCGAGACGTGGGACAACGGCAAGCCGATTCGCGAGACGATGGCTGCGGACATGCCGCTGGCGGTCGATCACTTCCGCTACTTCGCGGGCGTCATTCGCGCGTCGGAAGGTTCGATCGGGCAGATCGATTCGACGACCGTGGCGTATCACTACCACGAGCCGCTTGGCGTTGTCGGCCTGATTATCCCTTGGAACTTCCCGATTCTGATGGCTGCGTGGAAGCTGGCGCCAGCGCTGGCCGCGGGCAATTGCGTGGTGCTGAAGCCGGCCGAGCAGACGCCGATGTCGATCCTGTGTCTGATGGAGCTGATCGAGGACATTCTTCCTCCGGGCGTGCTGAACATTGTCAATGGCTTCGGCCTTGAGGCGGGCAAGCCGCTCGCTTCGAGTCCGCGCGTGAACAAGGTTGCGTTCACTGGCGAAACGACAACGGGCCGCCTGATCATGCAGTACGCGTCGCAGAACATCATTCCGGTGACGCTGGAGCTAGGCGGCAAGTCGGCGAACATCTTCTTCGCGGATGTGATGGCGGAAGACGATGCATTCTACGACAAGGCGCTCGAAGGGTTCACTCTGTTCGCGCTGAACCAGGGCGAAGTCTGCACATGTCCATCGCGCGCGCTGATCCAGGAATCGATCTACGACCGCTTTATGGAGCGGGCGCTGAAGCGGGTGAAGGCGATCAAGCAGGGCAATCCGCTGGACGCGTCGACCATGCTGGGCGCGCAGGCTTCGAGCGAGCAGATGGAGAAGATTCTTTCGTATCTCGACATCGGCAAGCAGGAAGGCGCTGAAGTCCTGACAGGCGGCAAGCAGGCGCATCTCGATGGCGATTTGAAGGACGGATACTACATTGAGCCGACCGTCTTCAAAGGCAACAATAAGATGCGAGTCTTCCAGGAAGAGATCTTCGGCCCTGTAGTTTCGGTGACGACGTTCAAGACCGAGGATGAGGCTCTTGAACTGGCGAACGATACGTTGTATGGTCTTGGTGCGGGCGTCTGGACGCGGGATATGAATCGCGCGTACAAGTTCGGCCACGGCATCCAGGCGGGTCGCGTTTGGACGAATTGCTATCACCTGTATCCGGCGGGTGCAGCGTTCGGCGGGTACAAGCAGTCGGGCATTGGCCGCGAGAACCACAAGGCGATGCTCGAACACTATCAGCAGACGAAGAACGTGCTTGTCAGCTTCAGCCCGAACGCCATGGGATTCTTCTAATGGCGATCACTGAATCGGCTGCGGCTGACGCGACTGCCGCGGCGGCGCTCAAATCCTCAGTCCTCGAGACGCGGGCGCTGCCGCAGCAGGTGATTACGACTCCAGCGGCGGTTGCGCTGATGGAGAAGTTGCGTGCGAAGCATGGGCCGCTAATGTTTCACCAGTCGGGCGGATGCTGCGACGGGTCGTCGCCGATGTGCTATCCGCTGGGCGAGTTCATGGTGGGTGACAGCGATGTTCTGCTGGCTACGATCGGGTCTTCCGATGACAAGCAAGGCGTTCCTTTTTACATGAGCAAGCCGCAATTTGAGTATTGGAAGCACACCCAGTTGATCCTGGATGTGGTTCCGGGCCGCGGCGGGATGTTCTCGCTGGAGAACGGCGAGGGCGTTCGATTCCTGATACGGTCGCGGGTGTTTACGGATGCGGAGATTGCGGCGTTGAGGGAAGCGGGGCGCATCTAGGAATCTGCGGTACACTTCTGGGATATCCAAACAATTTGCGGAATGGGCCAGGCTGTTCATTTGCTGAATCAGGAAAGGGGATTCGCGATGCAGCGACGTTCGTTTCTGAAGTCTGCGGCTGCTGTTCTTTCGGCGGCCGGGCTGAAGGATTCTGTGATGGGGCAGGCAGTTGCGATGCCGGCTTCAGGTGAGACTCAAGTCGTGGGGGCGGGGCAGGACCGGCTGGGCGAGAACCACTCGCTGGGGTTCAGCACGATTTTGTTCAAGGTGTTGCCGCGGGAGACGGGCGGCGGTCTGTTCGTGATCGAGCACAAGGGCCTGGGGCACGGCGGGCCGCCGGTGCACTTGCACCTGCATCAGGATGAGTGGTTCTACGTGATGGAGGGCGAGGTGCTGTTTCAGGTTGCGGGCGAGCGGAAGACGCTGCGCGCGGGCGAGTCCATGCTGGGGCCGCGCGGGATTCCGCATGGGTTTGTTGGAGTGGGAGAGAAGCCGGCGCACATGGTGATCGCGTTCTCCCCTGCGGGGATGATGGAGGCGTTCTTCCGCGAGGTTGCGGTGGCGAATGGGCCGAAGATGGATGCGGGGCTGTTTGCGCGGTTTGAGATGCAGTATGTGGGGCCGCCGCTGGTGGTGGGGTAACACTACGCGCCTACTTGTCAAGGCCGGAGCGCCAGCGTGCGTTCTGGCACTCTCGCTTCATCTGTCGATACACGCCGAAGGAAGAGCTGGCCAGTGTCCACGGAATCATGGCAAGGAGAATGACCAGAGCGATTTTCCAGGAGCCGAGACTCCATACAAGTAGAGCCGAAGCGGCGAACAGTATCCAAATGAGTGGACACATTTCCAGCAGCCGTTCTTTCCAATGCTGGCGGAATTTGTCGCGTCCGCTTGGAGAATTGAGAACAAAGGGCCATTCCTGCCGGGCCCCACGCCTTTGCTCTTCCCATGCGGCCGTTCTCGCGGCATGACGGTGCGCGGCAAGCTCAGGATCGAGCAGGTTCTCCATGGCTTCGACGGCTGCGGCGCGGACTCCCGCGTCGTCTGTCCATGAGTAGTGATCCTCGATCCAGCCCAATTCCTGTAGGCCGGTGGGGTAGTCGGCGTTCAGATAAAGCTGATTGAAGTAGCCGATCGATTTGAGCGGATCTTCTGTGGTCTGTTGAATGCGGTGAACGCGAATCTTTGCAAGGAGAAGGGCGGCTTCTTCCTTTCCAGGGAACTGAGTACTCAGGTCCGCTAGCATCTTGGGGAGAACCTGATCAATCTCCCATCCTGATGGCGTTTCAAGTATGGCCATCCGACGAATCCATTTGCCGTCGAAGCCAGCGACTAGTGCGTCCTGTGCGACAGAAGGAAAGGACTCGCTTGGGATGAGGCCCAGCGAAACTTCCGCTGCGAATTGTTGGGGATCGAAAGGCATGTTCTGGTGGAGGGGCGCTGCACAGAGAATAACCCCACGATAGGCGCGGTGAAACTCGCGCCGATCGTGGGGCACCCGGGTTTGAGGCTGGCTATGCTTTTCCGGCAAGTTGGCGGAGGACGTATTGCAGGATGCCGCCGTGCTGGTAGTAGAGGATCTCCTGCGGGGTGTCGATGCGGAGGGTGGCGGAGAACTCGATAGTTTTGCCGGTATTGTTCTCGGCGAGGATGGGGAGGATGCGGCCGTCGGCGAATTTCGAGTCGAGCATGGCCTTGAGCGCGCCGGGGTGGTCGCCGATGGAGAAGATCTCCTCGCCGGTGAGGCCGAGCGAGGCGGTCGACTGGCCGGGGAGGTACTGGAGCGGAAGGATGCCCATGCCGACCAGGTTGGAGCGGTGGATGCGTTCGTAGCTTTCGGCGATGACGAAGCGGATGCCGAGCAGGCGTGGGCCCTTAGCGGCCCAGTCGCGGGAACTGCCTGAGCCGTACTCCTTGCCGGCGAGGATGCAGAGGGGAATGCCGCGCTCGGCGTAGATGACACTGGCGTCGTAGATCGGCATCTCTGTGCCCTCGGGGAGGAGGCGGGTGACGCCGCCTTCGGTGCCAGGGGCGAGCTTATTGCGTAGTCTCACGTTGGCGAACGTCCCGCGGACCATGACCTCGTGATTGCCGCGGCGCGAGCCGTAGCTGTTGAAGTCGGCAGGCGCGACGCCGTGTTCGGTGAGGTACTTACCGGCGGGGCCGTTCTTCTTGATGGAGCCGGCGGGGGAGATGTGGTCGGTGGTCACCGAATCCCCGAGCACAGCAAGACAGCGCGCGGCGCGGATGTCTTCGACAAACGCCGGTGTGGCGGCCATGCCGTCGAAGTACGGCGCTTTGCGGATGTAGGTGGAGTCGGGCTCCCAGCCGTAGGTATTGCCGGAGGGGAACTTGAGGTGCTGCCAGTTCTGGTCGCCGTCGGTGACGGTGGAGTACTGCTTGCGGAACATTTCGGAGCCGATGGAGGCGGTTACGGTTTCGGCGACTTCCTGCTGGGTGGGCCAGATGTCGCGCAGGTAGACGGGTTCGCCGGCCTGGTCTTTGCCGAGCGGGTCGGTCTGGAAGTTGTGTCCGATGTGGCCCGCGAGCGCGTAGGCGACGACCAGCGGCGGACTCATTAGATAATTTGCGCGGACTTCAGGCGAGATGCGGCCCTCGAAGTTGCGGTTGCCGGAGAGGACGCTGACGGCGACGAGCGAGTGGTCTTCGATGGCCTTCGAGACGTCGGTGGGCAGCGGGCCGGAGTTGCCGATGCAGGTAGTGCAGCCGTAGCCGACGGTCTGGAAGCGGAGGGCGTCGAGGTACTTGGTGAGGCCGGACTTGTTGTAGTAGTCGGTGACGACGCGGGAGCCGGGGGCGAGGGAGGTCTTGACCCAGGGCGGCGTCTCGAGGCCGCGTTCGACGGCCTTCTTCGCGAGCAGGCCTGCGGCAACCATCACGTAAGGGTTCGACGTGTTGGTGCAGGAGGTGATGGCGGCGATCACAATGGAGCCGTGGTTGAGGTAGGGGTCCGGATCGACCCCGAAGCGGGCTTTGACGCTGGACGGGGCGGCGGCGTGGGAGTCGGGGACGTGGGGCGCGCCCTTGCTGCTGGTCACGTTTCCGTTGCCGGAGGGATGGCCGCCTTCAGCTTCCCAGCGGACCATCTGGCGGGCGGCTTCCTGATTGCCATTGGGGCCGAGGAGCGAGGGCAGTTCCTTCTGGAAGCCGGCGGCTGCCTGGGAGAGGAGGACGCGGTCCTGGGGACGCCGGGGGCCGGCGACGGAGGGCTCGACGGTGGCGAGGTCGAGCGAGAGGGTAGACGAGTACTCGGCTTCGGGCGAGTCGGCGGTGTGGAAGAGTCCCTGCTCGCGGAAGTAGGTTTCGACGAGCGCGATATGCTCCTCGGTACGTCCGGTGAGGCGGAGGTATTTGAGGGTTTCCTTGTCGACGGGAAAGATGCCGCAGGTGGCTCCGTACTCGGGCGCCATGTTGGCGATGGTGGCGCGGTCGGCTAGGGGGAGTTCGCCGACGCCGGGGCCGTAGAACTCGACGAACTTGCCGACTACGCCGTGCTTACGGAGGGCTTCGGTGACCGTGAGTACGAGGTCGGTGGCGGTGGTGCCCTCCTTCAGCTTGCCGGTGAGGCGGAAGCCGACGACCTGCGGGACGAGCATGGAGACGGGTTGGCCGAGCATGGCGGCTTCGGCCTCGATGCCGCCAACGCCCCAGCCGAGGACACCGAGACCGTTGACCATGGTGGTGTGGGAGTCGGTGCCCACGAGAGTGTCGGGGTAGGCGAATACGGTGGTCTTCTCGGTGCTGGCTTTGGCGCCATCGGTAGCGACGGCGTCGAGGCTGTGAATTGGCTTCGTGGTGAAGACGACGCGGGCGAGGTATTCGAGGTTGACCTGGTGGCAGATGCCCATGCCCGGGGGGACAGTGGAGAAGTTGTTGAAGGCGGTCTGGCCCCACTTGAGGAAGGCGTAACGCTCGCGATTGCGGGTGAACTCGAGGGCAGCGTTGAGGTCGTAGGAGTTGACGGTGCCAAATTCGTCGACTTGGACCGAGTGGTCGATGACGAGTTCGGCTGGCTGGAGCGGGTTGATCTTTTCTGGGTCGCCGCCGAGGGACTTCATGGCATCACGCATGGCGGCGAGATCGACGATGGCGGGGACGCCGGTGAAGTCCTGCATAAGGACGCGGGCGGGCATGTAGGCGATCTCGCGGGAGGGTTCGGCTTTGGGGTCCCAGTTGGCGAGAAAGGTGATGTCGTCGGCGGTTACGGTCCGGCCGTCTTCGTGGCGGAGGAGATTTTCGAGCAGGATGCGGAGAGAGAAGGGAAGGCGGGAGAGATTTGTTTTGGCGGGTGATTCGGCGAGAGCTTTGAGGCGGAAGATATTGACGGGGGTTGCGCCAGAAGTGAGGGTTGCGGCGCTCGAGAAGGAATCGGGATTATTTTCGGTCATCATATTCTCCATTTATCGTTTTATCGCCATCGGGGCGCGGGGCACGAACGGAACACCGGGCGCGAAATTTTGGGCCGCACTGCGTAAGACGCCAGGCGGCGGGAAGAAAAAGCCTATCAAAAATCCTGGATGCGTGTGGGGATTGCGATCGGCGGCGACGGTCGCGAGGATTAGGACCGGCCGCGATCGGGGCGACCGTGACGGAAGCGCTTGAGGTGGCTCGCGGGACGAGAGGACCACTGACTCATGCAGTAATTTTACTGCTGGTGAGGGGTGACTTTGCGGGTTTGGGGGAGAAATGTTTTGAATGGCGGCCGAACTTTGGCATCCTAATAGAAGAAAGGCATTTCGAGGAGAGACATTTGCGAGCGATTGGGACGGGTACTGCGGTTGTGGTGGGACTGATGTTGATGTTTGGCGCGGGGGGATGCAAGAAGACGGCGGGCGATCCGGGAACTGTGGCGCAGGACCCGGCCAATGTGAATCTGGCTCCGGTAAGCGGGCAGGCTTCGACTGCGCAGCCGCAGGAGCGTGTGCTGGCCGATCGCGCGGCGGAAGAGCCGTCCCAGCAGGGAGAGTACGAGGCCGACCAGGCGCCTCCGCCGCTGCCGGACTATGCACAGCCGGTGGCGACGCGGCCGAACACGATCTGGACACCCGGCTACTGGCAGTACTCGCCGAGGGGATACTACTGGGTTCCGGGAGCATGGGTTGCGCCGCCGTATACGGGCGCGCTGTGGACTCCCCCATACTGGGCGGCAGACGGACCGCGGTATCGCTTTCATGCCGGGTATTGGGGGCGGCACGTTGGGTTCTATGGCGGAATTCCGTATGGCGGCGGATACGTCGGGACGGGATATCGCGGAGGATATTGGCGCGGCGACCATTTTTATTACAACCGCGCCGTGAACCGGCTGGACCCGGGCATTCCGTACTACTACGATCAGCCGGAGCCGGCGTATGAAGGCGTTCGCGTGAGCTTCAACGGCGGGCGTGGCGGGATTTCGATTGGGCCGATTGCGGCGGAGATTTATGCGTTGCACGAGCCGCACGAGAGGCCATTGCGGTACCAGTACGATCTGGAGCGGGAATCTGCGCTGCGTCATGGGCAGTTCTACGGCGAGAACGGCGGACGGCCCGAGGTGTACATCGCGACGGATGGATTCGAGCTTGGGGTGGGGCGTCCGCAGGTCGACGTGGATAGACCGGTGATCATCGAGCAAAGAGAGGGGCCTCCGGGACACGCGTACGGCCTATACAAGGATCATGACAACAATGGGAACGGCCATGGCAACGGAGAAGGGCACGGCAATGGTCGCGGCAATGAGGGCAATGGTCACGGGGAGGGAAATGGCCATGGGCATGGCAATGGGAAAGGGCGGGACTAGGCTTCAGGACGGATGTGCGGTGAGGGCGGCCAGCGATGGCCGCCTTTGCTTTTGTGCGGCCCGATCAGTTCTCGGAGGGCATTTCGGCGTGGTCTATGACCAGGGTGTCGACCGGGCCTTTGGAGGACTGGAGCTTGAGGCCAAGCTGTTCCTCCACCGCGGTGAAGATGGAGATCACGTTTGGGCCGCCCGCTTCGGCGGCGACGTCGTCGCTCCATTTGAGGGTGATGTCGGCGTGGCCATCGAGGCTGGTTTTGTTAATCACTTCACGATGCACTTCGTCGGCGAGTGCGACGGCGAGGTCGCTCATTCGCATCCCTTTGCCGGTAAGAATCTTGCTGGTGTCTTGATTGTT
>DASWCA010000093.1:0-11321 GCA_036390355.1 Acidobacteriaceae bacterium | reverse complement strand
GCCGAGGCCGACACCGCCGAAAACACCGCGCGCTTCAACCTGGTTCTGGAAGACAAAATTCGCCAGTATCCGTCGCAGTGGCTATGGATGCACCGCAGGTGGAAGACTCGGCCTGAGGGCGAATCTCCGCTGTACTGATCTTGCGAACCACCTACTCCTGGCGTGTTAACCTGAAGGCATCCATACATGCTCCACCACGGAGATTGCGCATGTCCTTCGGTAGCATCCTGATCGCCTTGATTCTGGCCGGCGGAGCGGCGTATGGCGGATACCTGCTACACATACCGCAACCTCTCATCATCACCACCTCGGCCGGGTTGCTCATACTTGGCATCCGGATGGGATTGAAGAACCCTGGAAATTAGGACATTGCGCCTGAGATTGTGACCGGCGTTCGGACAACCCGGCACAAAGATCCGAGCTAATACGCCGATTTCCTTTGAGGTCCCATTTACAATCGGCTCGTGGACACCTCGACAATTGTCATTCTGGATTTTGGGTCGCAATATACCCAACTGATCGCGCGCCGGATTCGCGAATTCAACGTGTTTTCCGTGGTTCTGCCCTGCACCGCACCGATGGAGCAGATTCTGGAACTGGCGCCGCTGGGGCTGATTCTCTCGGGTGGGCCAAGTTCGGTGTATGACGCCGATGCGCCGGCGGCCGATCCGGCGCTGCTTGCGATGGGTGTTCCCATACTCGGAATCTGTTATGGACTGCAGTTCATCGTGCACCACATGGGCGGGTTGGTAGAGCCGGCCCCGGCGCGGGAGTACGGCCACGCGCAAGTGAGCGTGATCGCGGAAACGACACTGTTTCGTGGATTGCCTCGCACCCTCGACGTATGGATGAGTCATGGCGATGAGGCCAAGACCCTGCCGCCAGGATTTGAACAGACAGCGAAGACCTCGAATGCGCTCGCTGGAATCGCGGACGAGGCGCGGCGGATATGGGCGGTGCAGTTTCACCCGGAGGTTGCGCACACCCGCCAGGGCATGGAACTGCTGCGGAATTTTGCGCTCGATATTTGCGGCGCAAAGGCCGACTGGACTCCCGAGCACTTCATCCAGACCACCGTAGAGCGCGTGCGGGCACAGGTCGGCGATGGCCACGCGATCTGCGGATTGAGCGGCGGCGTTGACTCGAGTGTGGCGGCGGTTCTGGTGGCTCGGGCGATAGGCGACCGGCTGACGTGCATCTTCGTAAACAACGGAGTGCTGCGCAAAGACGAGTTCGCCAAAGTGCAAAAGACGATGCGTGAGCAGCTTGGGCTCCGCGTGGTCGCGGTGGATGCAAGCGAGAGGTTTCTGGCTGGACTGGCGGGCGTGACCGATCCCGAGAAGAAGCGCAAGGTGATTGGCGGCGAGTTCATTGCGGTGTTCGACGAAGAAGCGAAGCGGATCTTCGAGTCGGAGATCGGCTCATCGAAAGATGGCGGCGAGGAGATCGCGTGGCTGGTGCAAGGCACGCTGTACCCCGACGTGATCGAGTCGTCGAGCGTGAAGGGCCCTTCGCAGACGATCAAAAGCCACCACAATGTCGGTGGGCTGCCTCCCGATATGAAGTTGAAGCTGATCGAGCCTCTGCGTGACCTCTTCAAAGATGAGGTGCGGCGCATTGGCCGTGATCTTGGAATGCCGGAGGACATCATCGAGCGGCAGCCGTTTCCCGGACCGGGGCTGGCGGTACGAATCCTTGGCGAAGTGACGGCGGAGCGCGTAGCCCTGTTGCAGGAGGCCGATGCGATTGTGGTCGACGAGATCAAGGTTGCGGGACT
This sequence comes from Acidobacteriaceae bacterium, assembly GCA_036390355.1. Lineage (GTDB taxonomy): Bacteria > Acidobacteriota > Terriglobia > Terriglobales > Acidobacteriaceae > Edaphobacter. The sequence continues at coordinate 9,544 of DASWCA010000093.1, read as the reverse complement.
GTATCGCAAGGTGTGGCAATCGTTCGCGGTACTGCTGCCGGTCAAGAGTGTCGGGGTGATGGGCGATCAGCGGACCTATGGCTACACTTGCTGCGTGCGTGCGGTGCAGAGCGAAGACGGAATGACAGCGGACTGGGCTCCCCTTCCCTACGAGGTGCTGCGCGCGATCTCCAGCAGAATTGTGAGCGAGGTGCGCGGCATCAACCGCGTCGTGTACGACATTACGTCGAAGCCGCCAGGTACGATTGAATGGGAATGAGTGTTCGCTGCCCAGGCGAATGCTTTTCAGTGGCTTCCTGCCAATAGAACAATATCGACGCGTCGGTTGCGCGCTCGACCCTCGATAGTCGTGTTGCTTGCCGCCGGGTGGAACTCTGCATATCCGGCTACCGACATCTGATCGGCGCGAACATTGGGATGGAGCAGAAGAAGGCGCGCAATGCTGCTTGCGCGAGAGCTGGACAGTTCCCAGTTGGAGGCAAACTGCACGGTGTGGATCGGAACGTTGTCGGTGTGGCCTTCCACTCGCAACGCGGATTCCGGCAGGACGTTCGCGATGCGGTCCAGCACTGGCAGCGCGGATGGACGGATATCGGCTGCTCCCGATTCGAAGAAGCCCGCCTCCTGGAGAGAGACGACCAGGCCGCTTGCAGATTCATGAAGCGCAATCACGCCGCGACGAATCTCAGGTTCGGCCGCTTGCTCGATATGCTGCTTGATTGTGAACATCGATTCCGGGGCTGGCAGGATAGGTGGGGAGAACGGCAGTGAGGCCGCAGAGCCACCGTTTCCGGGGATATCCGTGGATGTCGGTAACTTCGAATGGGCTTCGAATATGCCCATCTGATTGAAGGCGGACTTGATGGAAACGGCAAGCTCCACCTTCTTTCTCTTGTCGGACTGGCCGGTCGCGAACAGAACCACGAAGAAAGCAAACAGCAAGGTAATGAAGTCCGCGTAGGAAACCAGCCAACGCTCGTGGCTCACATTGCCGCGCTTCTTCTTTCCGGTCATTGCGTCCCCTCGGCCGCATCGACTCGTTTGCCTTCAAACAGGAAGGTCCGTAACTTGATCTCAAGCATGCGGGGATTCATACCTTCCTGGATGGAAATCACGCCTTCGAGCATCATCTCCTTGACCATCTGCTCCTCCTGCTGGCGGATCCTGAGCTTACCCGCGGCCGGCAGGAAGACCAGGTTGGCCAGTCCGACCCCATAGATCGTCGCGACAAATGCAATCGCTATACCGCGCCCCACCTCGGCGATGTTGTCGAGGCGCTGCATGACCTGGATAAGGCCGATGACCGCGCCGATGATGCCGACGGTCGGCGCAAAACCTCCCGCTGACTCGAACACCTGAGGAATTCGCTCTTCGAATTCTGCCCGGTTGTTCAGCTCCAGCCGCATGATCTGACGCACGGCGGACGGCTCCGTGCCATCGACCGCCAGCATCAGGGCTTGTTTGAGGAAGTGATCATCGACCGTGGAGAGGTCTTCGTCGAGCGAGAGAATTCCGCTCCTGCGCGCCTTGACTGCGAACGACACAAGCTGCGTGACGATGTCCTCGTTCTTCCTGCCGTGTGAGAAAAACACGCGCACAAATTGCTTCAGCGCGGCAACAACAATGTCTAAGGGAAACTGCAGCATCACGGCGCCCAGCGTGCCGCCGAGCACGATCATCATCGCGGTTGGCTGGGTGAGTTGAGCGATGCTTCCGCCCTCGATCATCAAGCCGCCGAGAATTCCGACGATCGCGAGCAGGACGCCTCCGACGCTGGCGATATCCATGGTATGTGCCTCCGTCGTGACGTGTAGTTACAGTTGACCGCCCTTGCTCGGGCTAGTAAGTGCAAAGTTCGAAAGCAGTGCGCCCAATGCCGCGGCCGCGTCCGGCCACGCCGCGCCGAGAATGCGCGCGCGGAAGGTCAGCGCCTCTGCAATGACCTCATCGCAGGACTCGCGAACGACGATCTTGTCTCCGGTAACAAGAGTCAGCACGGTATCCGGAGACGCTTCGGCGTACTTGAGCAGATCGCAGTTCACGAACAGCTTCTGTCCGTTCAGCCGGGTAAGTTCGATCATGATTGCGGTTTCCTCCACCTGGTTATCGGCTGGAAGTCTCATGCGTTGAACTAAAGAACCCGACAGGATAATTCGAGGAACTTACTAAAGTGCCTTTGGGCCGCGCCGATGATGTGAGGGAACGCGGAGCCTCCCGCTCACTGTATCCGGAAGGATGGATTCGGTACCGGGGCGGGCAGTGCGCTTGTGGCTAAATTTTCCACCAATAGGAGCGTTACCAAATGTCCTTAGGCATTCTCAACAACATCGCAGCACTTTATGCGGAGAACAATCTCAACTCGACTCAGTCGAGCCTTCAGAACACGCTTCAGCAGCTCTCTTCAGGCTCACGCATCAACTCCGGCGCGGACGACGCAGCCGGTCTGGCCGTGTCGGATGGCCTGCATGCCAACGAAGCTGCACTCGCCCAGTCTTCCCAGAACGCCACCTCCGGCATTGGCCTGTTGCAGACCGCCGACGGCGCTCTCTCTCAGGTCACCAACCTGCTCGATCGCGCGGTAACCCTGGCGACGGAGTCCGCGAACGGCACACTCACCGCCGGCCAGGTCAGTTCCGCCAACCAGGAGTACCAGAACATTCTGCAGCAGATCGGCAACATCGGTTCAACGACCAATTTCAATAGTTCCAACGTCTTCAGTTCGAACGCCACAAACATCGTGGTCACAGACGGTACGTCGAGCGGCCTCAACACCTATGCGGACACTATCGGCGCCCTGACTACAGCCAGTGTGGGGACCTCAGCGGGCACGGCTGTCCAGACTTCCACCCTTACACCGGTGACGACGCAGCCCGTTGCGGCGGTCACGAAGGTTGCCGGCCAATACACGCTGACACCAGCCGTCAAGACGGACACTCTGTCCGGCCAGCTTTCCTTCACTGTCGGCAGCGGGTCCGAGATCGACATCGCCATCACCTCCGGCAACACAACTGCGGTGAAGACGCAGTTGATGGCCGACACCACTTTTACCGGAGCGGGCCTCAGCGCGAGCGTGACCGCGAGTACCGGAGCCTTGGTTATCACCGGCCCAACCTCCGGCGCAAACGTTGCCGCGAACACCATCGATTTCACCGGCACCGCGCTTACTGACTCCGTCGCCGTTCCCACAATCACCGGCGCTGTCGGCGTGACGGCCTCGGCTGGAACCGCGTCCAAAGGACAGTTGACCGTAGCCAGCGCAGCCAATGCCGACACCTTTGCGGGTCACATCATCCTGACGCAGGGTTCGGAAAGTCTCGACATCAACATCGCATCCGGCTCAGTGTTCGGCGCTGCATCGGACCCAACAACGGTCCAGGGTCAGATCGCTGCAGCCATCACGGCACAACCCAGCTCGACCCACTTCGCGGTGGCGACAGAAGGAGGAACGGCCGACAATCCGATCCTTAAATTCACTGGAGACAATAACACCACGGCCATCACGATCTCCGGCAACTTCGCCGACACCACAACCAGCGCTTCCGGCACTGTGACGGACAATGCAGGAACAGCAGGCACCGCTCCAAAGGCGGGCACGTATGTCCTTTCCGCAATGGGCTCCTCGACCGACACATTTGGCACCGGCTCGACCATCACTATCGCCGGCGAGGCCGTTGTCCTGGACGGTCTCGACGGCGCCGGTGCAGCGGCGGCCATCACGGCTGACACTGTGCTGAGCGGACTGGGCATCACGGCCGCGTTCGACTCGTCCAGCAAGAAGCTCACCGTCTCGGGGAAAGCCGATGGAACGACGTTTACCGCCAGTCAATCGGGGATAACCGACGTCAGCAGCGCCACTCCCGGCGCGCTCGATCCCAGCGCACTGGTCCAAACCAAGGCGCCGGCGGGCAACTCGGCAATTGCGGCAGGAACCAGCGTCGTTACCCTTGGCAACGCTTCCGACACTCTCTCTGGAAGCTTGACGGTCGCGGTCACGGGCGGCAAGACGGGGACGTTGACGATCAAATCCGGCACCTCCGGAGCGGCGCTCGCCACGCAGATCACTCAGAACGCCAGCTTCATTGCGGCTGGCATCACGGCGGCCTACGATTCCTCGGCCCACGCCATCACCCTTACCGGTCCCACCGGCGCAAGCAAAGCGCTCACCGTCACCGGCACCCTTACCGATTCCACCGCCAGCGTTCCGGGAGCAGGCGCCGACTTCACCGCGAGCACCGTATCCCAGCTCACGTCAGCGACTGCTGCTACTGTCCTCACCACCGTTACCGCCGCCGTTGCCGACGTTGCCTACCAGCGCGGCACCATCGGCGCCGACATCAACCAACTCACCTCCGCCTCCAACGTAGCAAGTTCTGAAGGCGTCAACCTCACTTCCGCGGAAGAATCCGTCCGCGCAACCGACTACGGCACGGCTGCTTCCAACCTGTCGAAGTACCAGATCCTCTCGCAGACCGGCATCAGCGCTCTGGCCCAGGCCAACAGCGTCCAGCAGGAAGTCCTCAAGCTCCTCCAATAACATCCGGAGGCGCGCAACGATCCGGGCGGTCCCAACCAGGGCCGCCCGAATTCCATGTACCCCTCATCAGACCCTCCCGATAGATTCTTCTAATCCTCAGCTCGATCAAATGGCCGCACACATGCACTCAACCTCACCAGGCGCACAGCGCCTCATTGCCGTCGCAGGAAATCCATGGGCGTAGTTGGAATCAATTTCGGCGCTGCGCAGAGCGGTAGCGGCTTCGATGTCACGGCCACCGTCGCCAGCATCGTCGGCAATTTGAAGGCCGTCGAGACGCCCTGGAATGACCAGCTCACCAAACTCAAGTCCCAGGACACAGCGTTCACCTCCATCGGCACCGACCTCGCGAGTCTAAGCAAAAGTCTGCTCGCTCTCACGGACTTCCAGGGCGTCATGGCCGCCAAGCAGGGTTCCAACTCCGACACCAACGTGCTCGAGCTCTCCTCCGCAGGTCCTACCGCGGTTGGCGGAAGCCACAACATCGTCGTCACTCAGCTCGCGCAGACCTCGTCGGAATACTCCGCCGCGATCGCGCCTACCGATATCCTCCAAGGTGCTCTGACGATTCAAGTCGGTAGCGCCGCCGCCCAGGTTGTCCCTGTCGTCGCCGGCACCAGCGATACTCTCGCAACCTACGCCGCAGCGATCAATCTTGCGGACATTGGCGTCACCGCCAGCGTAATTTCCGACTCCACCGGCTCGCGCCTCTCGCTGGTGAGTAAGACGAGCGGATCCGACGGCCAGCTCACCGTAACCAGCGGAGGCACCACCCCAACAGTTACGTATGCTGCCTTCACAGACGATACCGCAGGCACCGCGTTGTCAATGAAGAAGGGTTTGAGCGGAAGAGATGCTCTGCTCACAGTCGACGGCGTCTCCATCGACAGCGCCTCCAACACCGTCAGTACTGCTATTCCCGGAGTTACCTTTCAACTGCTCGCCAGCGCCCCCGACACCACGATTCAGGTCCAGATTGCCAACGACAACGTTGAAGTCTCGACCGCCTTCACGTCTCTTGTTAATTCCTACAACGCGGTTGTCAATGACATCAAGAGCCAGGAGGGCAAGGACGCCTCCGGCAACGCTCAACCTCTTTACGGCAACACCGTCATCTCGCAGTTGCAGAGCTCCCTTTCGCTTGCTCTCACCTCCGGAGCAGCCAGTGGAGCCATCAAGAGCCTCGATCAACTTGGCATCTCCGTCAACAACGATGGAACGCTCGCCCTGAACTCCACGACGCTCGACTCCGCTCTGAACTCCCGCTACCAGGATGTAGTCGGCTACCTCCAGGACAGCAAGAGCTTCGGCCTTAACCTTCAGGACACCCTCGACCGGATTGGAAACCAGAGTCCCACCGGCGCCATCACTCTCGCCCTCCGCGCCAACTCAACGCAGGAAGGCACATACAACGACAACATCACCGCACAGGACGCCCTTATTGCCACCAAGCAAGTCAGCATTACGGCGCAACTCAACCTCGCCAACGAGATCCTCCAGGCAATTCCGCAGCAACTCGATGAAGTCAATCAACTCTACAGCGCGATGACCGGATACAACACCAAGTCTTAATCGTCCAGGAGCACCATGGAAACCGCATATCAGCAGCAGGCGCTGCGCAGCGCAAATGGCATCGAACTCATCATCGCCCTCTACGATGGCGCCATCCGATTTCTTTATCGCGCGATCCAGAGTGTGGAAGAGAAGGATGAGATTGGCCGGCGAGCCGCCGTAAAGCGTGTCGTCGATATCATCATGTACCTGCAGGCGCGCCTGCGTACCGACATTGGGGGCAAGCCGGCCGCGGCGCTTGCCGATTTCTATACCGCAATGTTCACCATGACCCTCGAAGCGTCCCACGTGGGCTCGTGCCGGCAGTTCCTGGAAGTCATCTCCTGCGTGCGCAACGTCCGCGACGCGTGGCTGGTCGTGGCCCGGGACCCCGAGGCCCAGAAGCTTCTGCCACGCGAACTCCGCTCCCAGGCGGAGCGCTATGCTGCCTCCGCACCCTTGCCTCAAAGCTCGACGATTCCGCCGGCCGACGCCATCCCGTCCCGTTGGTCGGCGTAGCGCGCTGCGGTTGGAAGTCGCCGCTTGGGTGGGAGAGAAAATCCCAAAAATACCGGCCAACAATATTCTATTGACAAGCCAAAGATCACTCCCTTACTATTTCGGTGATTGAAATGGGAACGTTCCTCATTTAGCCCCTTTGCGAACAGGTGCTTGCCCTTCGCTGAGTGTTGGTGCGGCAGACCACATCTCGATTCGAAGGTTTTCACTCCAGGTCAGAAAAACGGTGGAAGCCACTGAGCAAAACGTAAGCAACACAATTCATGAGAGGTTTGGAGGGCAAGAGATGATCGACTCAGCCATTCACAGTTCACGCGAGTCCAACGGAGATCAGCGGCACAGTGGAATCAGGCCGCTCGCTCTTGTGGCGTTTTCGATTGCAATTGCTTCTTCGTTGGCATGCATCGGCGCATCGGCACAGACATCACAGGGTTTCACCGGCACCGTATCGGATACAACCGGCGCGGTCATACCGAAGGCGAAGGTCAAGGTGCACAACCAGGCGACTGGTGTAGACAAGCCCGCCGTCACCACTAACTCCGGCACCTATGCCGTTCCATTTCTCGATCCCGGGATCTACACCGTCACGGCGGAAGCCGCCGGTTTCAAGGTGGAGAACAAGATCGACATCACGCTTCAAACGGGACAGACGGCAAACGTCAGCTTCAGCCTGCCCCCGGGAAGCGTGACAGAGACCGTTACCATAAATTCATCCGCCAACGTGCTTGACTATGAGAAAGCCGACCGCGGCAATGTCATAGAAAACAAGCTTGTCGAAGAGCTGCCAGTCAACACGGGAGACACTTTCAATCTGGCAACTTTAACTCCGGGAGTCTCAAGCACCACTACTGGGACAACTCCCGGCAACCAAAGCGCCCAGACCCTCGGTATCCACGGCGCCAGCGTCGAGTTCAGCATCGACGGCGTTACCAATCAAAGTGAAACCGGCCCCGAGCACTACACGTATGCTCCGCCGGTGGAAGCGCTTCAGGAATTCAAGATCACCACCAATGCTTTTGACGCGGCGAGCGGCCGCTCTCCCGGCGGCCAGATCGATATGACCTTGAAGACTGGCACCAGGAATCTTCACGGCGCCGTGTACGAATACTTGCAGCGCGCGTTCCTGAATGCGAATTCACCCGTCAACGACGCCTTCATCGCGCTTAATGGACCATTGCCGATCTACAACAAGGGAGCCAGCACCCAGAATCAGTATGGCTTCGAACTGGACGGGCCGGTCATCGTACCCAGGCTATGGGGCCACAGCCGGCAGACGTTCTTCACCATTCTCTATGAGGACCTGAACAATCATGGGTCGGGTCTCGCGACAACCAGCGTCCCAACGCCCGCCATGGTTAGGGGTGACTTCAGCGGTCTGTTGAATCAGACTGTGGCAGGCAAGTCCTGGAATGGGGCGATCTACGATCCTACGACTGAGGCGGCTTGCACAGCCAACAACACCGACAACTCCAGCTACAGCAGCGGACATCCCCATGTGTGCCGGTATCAGTTTGGAATGGGCCCGGGACCCACTCCAGGGCCTCAGGGAAATCCGGTGCAAGTCGGCGCGCTCAACGTCATTCCGGCCAACCGTCTCAACCCGGTCGCTCAGGCCATTCTGTCGTGGTACCCGGCTCCCAACTCAACCCCGAATCCGACCACGTCAAATGCATTCAATCAGAACTACATAGGCATTGCCCCGGGAAAGAGCGACAACAAGACCTATCTCATCAAGGTGGATCAGAACGTGGGAGAGAGGGATTCGTTCAACGCCACAGCGAAGCTCTGGAAGTTCTACGCCCAGGCCAACAACGCCTTTCCCCGTTACGACGTGAACTCCGCTCATCCCGGACTCAACCAGGCCGTGACTCAGCCCCACTATAACGGGACCGATTACAGGTATCCGAGCCTCAATGTCAGTTGGACGCACACGTTCACTCCGACAATGGTCAATATTGTGCGAGGGCTGATTACTTCCGCGTTGGAGAGCGATTCGACCGGGCCGGCCAGTGGATACGATCCAAGCAACCTGGGATTCTCCGCCAACATCGGCGCCGCAAACCCAACGTACTTCCAGAGATTTCCTCTTACCAATATCTCAAGCTACAACGCTCTCGGCTCTCAAGCGGTCTTGTATCGCGGCGACGATGCGCTGCAGCTTCTCGACACAGTGAATTGGACGCACCGCAATCATGTCATCCATTTCGGCGGCGAAGTGCGTTTTGCGCAGTACAGCCAGAAGAGCTCGAACAATACGGGGCTTAGCCTCTCGATCGGCAATGCCTGGAGCCAGCAGTGGGATACGAATGTCACAGGCACCGGATCGGCGATCAACTCCCAAATCGGCTATACGAACAACTTCAGCGGCAACAGCATCGCTTCCATGCTGCTAGGCACATGGGATTCGGGCAGCGCCACGACCTCTGGCGGCAACTACTTCTCCTCGCACTATGCGGCGCTCTACTTCCAGGACGACTGGAAGATCCGCCCGCACCTGACCATCAACCTCGGCGTTCGCTGGGAAGACCCGGGCGAGGGACTGAAGGACCGGTTCAATCGCTTAAACTCCGTGTTTGACGGAACGGATGTGAATCCGATCACTCAGATGATTCCATCCGCAACGCTGGCTTCCCTCCCCGTCAACAACGTACTTCTCGGCGGCGTCACCTATGCGGGCGTTGCTGGAAATCCCGCCTGGGAGTTCCACCACGTCTTCTATCAATTCGGCCCTCGTGCCGGATTCGCATACACGGCTAATGCAAAGACCGTCGTTCGGGGCGGGATCGGCCTCTTCTTCAACGATCAGGCCACGGGAAACCAGAATGCCCCCAAACCAGTACGGCTATAGCACCTCAACCGGTTACAGCGGATCGTCTCAGTCCGCGCTTGGCTCATCCACACTGATTAACCCACTCGGCAATATGGCGAATCCCTTCCCCA
>DASWCA010000092.1:0-10799 GCA_036390355.1 Acidobacteriaceae bacterium | reverse complement strand
GTAGAGCATCGTTCCCCACGCGTCGGTTGCGTCCTTGATCGTGGGGAAGAGGTCGCGGATGAGGCGCCGTCCATCCGCAGTCAGCGCGACGTAGAAGATGTGGTAGATGCCGTCGGCGATGAGCAGGACTCCGGCGACGCGATGGATGATGCTGCGCGAGTGCTCGCCCGGGCCGAGGATTGAGGCGAACTGGCTTTTGAAAAACGAGGAGTCCGGATACTTGAGCGCGAATCCGGTGACGACCAGGACGAAGAAACTGGTGAGCAGGATCAGGTGCTGCCAGCGCTGATTCCGCGTCATGCGGATGACGTAGTGTGTTTGCGCCCTGCGAAGCGCGATGACCTTGGCACGCCAGATGACGGCGTTGTGCGCGAACATGCCGCCAATGACCAGCAGGATCAGCGGAATGTAAAACCAGCGCACGTAGCGGACGGCGGTCGTACCCTGATCGGAAGACTGGCCGTTCTGCACGTCCACATGCACCTTGTTGCGTGTGAACTTCTGGGTGACTCCTTTATGGCATTGCCCGCAGGTGGCGTCGAGATTTGCGGGATGGATGGTGGAGCGGGGATCGCTCGACGGCAGGATGTTGTGGACGCCGTGGCAACTGGCGCAGTTCGCCACCACCACGGAGCCGCCCTGCGAGGCGAGGCCGTGATAACTGTCGTTGTAGGTGGAGACGCGATTGCCGATTACGCCGAACTCGCGGGTCAGCCGCACACCCTGGTGGCATCCGGCGCACGTCGCGGTGGCGAGGCTCTGGTCGGCGGCCGTTGCGTTGGGGCCGGAGGGCGCCTTGATGGTATGGATGCCGTGGCAATCCGTGCAGACCGGCGCGAGCGAGTTTCCGCGGGTGAGCGCCTGGCCGTGAATGCTCTGCATGAAGACTGTCTGAACTCCGGCGTGGCACTTGCCGCAGGTCGCCGGCACGTTGAACTTGTTGGTCAGCGAGCGGGGGTCGTTGGGCGGCAGGATATCGTGCGCGCCGTGGCAATCGGTGCAGACCGCAGCCTGTTGCGAGCCCTTCTCCACCGCGCGGCCGTGGACGCTCTCCTGGTAGGAGACGAACGGCTGCGCGCTGTTTCCGGTCGATTCCATCAGAAACTTCTGGCCGTGGCAGGTTCCGCAGGTCGCGGGAATGTTGCTGTGGTAGACCGGCGATTTCGGATCGCTTGCCGGAAGGATCGTATGGGCATCGCCGTGGCAATCGGCGCAGGTCGCGGGAACGCCGCCGTCAGGCTTCCGGGCGGTCGCGTGGAAACTGTGCTGATAGGCAGCCTGAGCGTCGGCGTGGCACTGGGAGCAGGTGATCTTCGCGGGCGTGCTCTCGTGCGGCGACGACTTGACGTCCTTGTGGCAGTCGACGCAGCTGAACATTCCACCGTGGATGGAAGCCTTCATCTTGTCCGCGTCGACGAAGAGACTGACTTTCTTGCCGCTCACATCTTTCGTGAGGGAGGCGTCTGCATGGCAGGCGAGGCATTCCTGATCTTTCGGTTTGTGTTGCGCCTGAATCGTGTACCCCAGCGAGAACAGGGTTGCGATGATGCTCAGTGCGCAGAATTGCCCTGCAAACTTCATGCAGAAAGTACACGCCAGGCGGCAGGCCGTCGCCGTGACTGCTATCACAGGTGGCTGGCCCGGATTTCCCAGGCGGGTGTGACCGGGTACGACCCGGATGGGAGTGCGGCTCACCTATACTTAATTGGTGGCGACCACCAAGGCTGAAAAGCCATTTAGACGTGAAATCGAGCTGGATTTCGTGCGCGGCATTGCGATCCTGCTGGTGATGGACTTTCACAACGCCGCGTTCGGGGTGTTGCACTATCCCTTGCAGTTGCTCCATCTTCCGCATCCGGGCTGGATGGGAGTGGACATCTTCTTCGTGCTCAGCGGCTTCCTTGTGGGCGGACTGCTGGTGAAGGAGTGGAAGGTAAAGGGCAGGATCGACAGCAGGAGCTTTCTTATCCGCCGCGTCTTCAAGATCTGGCCGCAGTATTACGTGTATCTCTTTCTGCTGATCGCCACGCGGCACCGCACCGTGCGGGAGTTGTGGGGCAATCTGCTGAATATCCAGAACTACGTTGGCGGCGTGGCGCATACGTGGAGCCTGGCGATCGAGGAACACGCTTACCTGCTGATCATTCTGTTTCTCGCGGTGGCGGCGCGACGGAAGATGCGGATGCGCAACCTGTTTCTCTTCTTCGCGGGGCTTAGCCTGGCGATCGTTCTGCTGCGGCTGGGGCTGACGTGGCGGCGGATTCAGGTGTTCGATCCGACGCATACGCGGGTGAATGCGATCTTCTATGGAGTGATGCTGGCGATTCTGTATCACTATGCGCCTGAGATCTTCCACCGGATGCAGCGGTGGCGCTGGTTGTGGATCGCGATTCCGGCGGCGACGCTGGGTTACTCGTGGTTCCACTTTGTGACGTGGTGGGACCCGGCTATTTCGCTGGACCTCGCCGACTTTACGGGGATCGCGTTGCTAATGCTGCTGTACCGCCACTGGGAGGGTAAGACGCATAACTGGCTGTACCGCGTGGTGGCGTGGATTGGGCTGTATTCGTATGGAATTTATCTGTGGCACGTGTCGGTGGATGCGCCGGTGGCATTCGTGGCGCGGCGGTTGCCTGAGTGGATAGCGCCGGCGTGGGATGCGGTGGCGCCGATCGGGTTTGGAATCCTGATTGGGGTGGTGACGACCAAGCTGGTTGAGTTTCCGGCTCTGCGGCTGAGGGACAAGTGGTTTCCGCGGCGGGTGGATTCGGCGGTGGGAACGCCGGCTGAGCAGGAGCCTCTGGAGGCGGAGGCGCAGCGGGCGTAGTTGGTTGCTGGTTGTTGGTTGCTGGTTGTTCGGCGGTCAGCGGGATCGGGAGTGAGGTTTGTTTAGTCAGCTATGAGCTTTGCGGCAGGAGATTTGAGGTGTGAGGCTCGGGTGACGAGGTTGTGGACGGCGTCGGGCCAGGTGGGGAAGGCGAACTCAAAGCCGTGGCGGAGGAGGACGGCGGGGACGACACGGCGGCTCTTGAGGATGAGTTCGGTTTCGGTGCGGAGGAAGATGGCGCCGATTTCGAGCATCCACGAGGCGGCGGGCAGGCCAATGGGGGCGTGCCAGGCGCGGCGGAGTTCGCGCATGAAGTCGCGGTTGGGGAGCGGGTGCGGCGCGGTCATGTTGACGACGCCGCTGGTTTCGTCAGTGATTTCGGGGCGGTCGAGCAGGAGGTCGATGGCGCTGCAGTAGTCCTGGTCGTGGATCCATGAGACGTACTGGGTGCCCGGACCCAGGGTTCCGCCGAGGCTGGCGCGGGCGAGCGAGGAGAAGACGGAGAAGACGCCGCCGGGGTCGGGACTCATGACCATGGAGGAGCGGAGGGCGATCTTTTTTGTGCGCGGGGTGTCGGCGGCGTGGAAGGCCTGCTCCCAGCTGTGGGCGACGTCGATGGAGAACGACCAGGTTTCGGGGAGGTTGGCGGGTTCGCGGGTGCCACGCTCGGAGGGGAGGTCGCCGAGCTCGCCGGTGTATTCGTCTTGCGGACGGTCGAGCGAGTGGCGGTAAAAGGTGGAGGTGGAGGCGTTCATCCAGATGCGGGGCGGGTTGCGGCAGCTGGCGATGACGCGGCCAAGAAGTTCGGTGGGGACGGTGCGGGAGTCGAAGATTTCTTTGCGGTTGGCGGGGGTGTAGCGGCAGTTGACGCTGCGGCCGGAGAGATGGATGACGGCGTCGGCGTCTTCGAGTTCGGCGGTCCAGGGGCCTGTTGTCCTGCCATCCCAGGGTAGGGTGCGCCAGGGGGTGTGTTGGGGTGTGCGGGAGAGGACGAGGACGTCGTGGTGCTCGGCGCAGAGGTGGCGAGCGAGGATGGTGCCGACTTGTCCGCTGCCGCCTGGGAGGATGATCTTCATGACCTAACCTTATACATCGCATGAGCGCGGACCGGCGAGGCGGAGCAAACGGCGAGTATCGTCGGACAAGGAGCGATGATGGGGAAGAGGCCGGAGTTCAGTGCGGCGAGCGAGGAGATGCGGCGGCGGTCGGCGCTGCTGGCGGCGGAGGTACTGCGCTGGCCGGGGACGCGGGCGGGGAAGATGTTTGGCATGCAGAGTTTGTATCGCGGCGATGTGATCTTCGCGTTACTGCCGACAACCAAATGTGCGTGGAAGCCGGATTCGATTGCAGTGAAGGATCACCGGGTGCCGGGGGCCGAAGGAAAGAAATGGCAGAGCGTTGCGGTCGCGGACGATGGCGCGCTGAAGGCCGCGCTGGAGCGGTTGGATGAGGCGTACCGCGCAGCGAAGTCGCCGTCGGGAGAGCGCTACTCCTTGATGGAGACGCCGAGGGCGCGCATTTTGCGGTAGAGGTGGGAGCGTTCTAGGCCGAGGGCTTCGGCGGTGCGGGAGACGTTGCCGTGGCACTCGTCGAGTTTCTTGAGGATGAAGTCGCGCTCGTAGGCTTCGCGGGCTTCGACGAGGGTGGAGAAGTCGTCGGCGCGGGTGCGCAGGCCGTCGCGTGCAGGGTCGCGGGCGACCAGCGTGGGCAGGTGTTTGCGTTCGATGCGCTGGGTCTTTGGATTCAGGATGAGGACGCGCTCGACGAGGTTGCGGAGCTCGCGGACGTTGCCCGGCCAGTGATATTGGCGCAGGGCGTCGAGGGCGTCGGGATGCATCTCGACATGGGGGCGTCCGTATTGCTGGCCGAACTGTTGCAGGAATTCGCTGACCAGGAGCGGGATGTCTTCCTTGCGGTCGCGCAGCGGCGGGACGAAGAAAGGGATGACGTTGAGGCGGTAGAAGAGGTCTTCGCGGAAGTTGCCCTTGGCGATCTCGTCTTCGAGGTCCTTGTTGGTGGCGGCGATGACGCGGACGTCGACGTGGATGGGATGCGTGGCGCCGACGGGGAGGAAGCGCTGTTCGTCGAGGGCGCGCAGGACTTTGGCCTGGGTCTTGAGGCTCATGTCGCCGACTTCGTCGAGGAAGAGGGTTCCGCCGTCGGCGCGCTCGAAGGTGCCTCGTTTTTCGGTGGGCGTGCCTGCGGGGCCGGACGGCATAGCTCCACGACGGTAGCCGAAGAGTTCAGTTTCGATGTGGTCTTCGGGGATGGCGGCGCAGTTGAGTTCGACGAAGACTCTATCCTTGCGCAAACTCTCCGCGTGCATTGCCCGGCCGATGAGTTCTTTTCCGGTGCCTGACTCACCATATATAAGGACGCGGCCGTTGGTGGGGGCCATGAGCTTGATCTGTTGGCGGAGGGCTTTCATAGGAACGCTGTTGCCGGTGACGCAGGAGCGGAAGCTGAGCTGGCGGACGAACTCCTGGTTGTCCTCGCGGAGCTGGCGGGCGTTGATGGCGTTTTTGAGGACGATGAGAGTGCGGTCGAGGGAGAGCGGCTTTTCGAGGAAGTCATAGGCGCCGAGTTTGGTGGCGCGGACGGCGGCTTCGATGGTGCCGTGGCCGCTGATGATGATGACTTCTGGGCGGTGGCCGGAGTCCATCTGGCGAATATCGGTGAGGGCGTCGAGGCCGTCACGGTCGGGCAGCCAGACGTCGAGGAGAACTACGTCGTAGGCGGCGTCGGCGATGAGGGTGAGGGCCTCGTGCGCAGTCGCGGCGGTGGCGACGGCGTAGCCTTCCTCGGCGAGGATGCTCTCGAGGGAGTCGCGGATTTCGGCTTCGTCGTCGACGATGAGGACGTGGTTCATAAGGACAGTTGTTAGTTGTTAGTTGCCAGTTGTTAGTTGAAGGCGCGTTGGGTTAGGAGTTTGTGGTTTATGGCAGCCGCAGATGATGAGGATACGATTCACGTGATTATGGTACTCGGCGTCAACGTTGGTGTACCCCCCTGGGGTATCGATTCGTGCATAATCTTCCAAACAAGCCACTTACCGGCCAGTGAATTTACAAGATCTTGGAAACAAAGGAGATAATTTGCAAGATCTTCAAAACGCTGGAGTTATGGATTCTTTGGAGCATTGGTGAGACACAAGCCTGAGGCTGGTGGATTCTGTCTCTACCTAGGTCAATTATACGCCCGGGTGTCAAGGGGTCGGCGGGGCGCGAGGCGAGGTATTAGCGCGAGGCCCGGCGTCGCCGGATGCCGACGCGCGGATCGAAGTCGGGCGGGGCGGAAGCGGCGGGGCGGCGGCGAGTACGGACCCGGGTTCCGGCCTCCTGCACCTCGTGATTGATTGCGAGGAACGCGCGGAGGGCGCGGTTGACTGACGGAGAGTCGGGGAAACTGTCGAGCAGGTCGGGGTCGAGGAGGACTATGTTCGATCCCTCCTTCAGGAGGCGGTCGTAGTATTTGCCTCGGACGGCCTTGCTGAGATCGAGGTTGGGGCGCGGGGCGAGCGGGTCGAGTTCCTTCTTCTTGCTCATATTGTTCCCTCTCGGTTGCGGTGATCGTGTCAGATGTGAGCAACCAACAGCGAATAGATTCATTAGCGGTGTATGGGGCACCCGACGATATTAGCTTCCTTCCTCGGCGCTTTCCATCTGCTCCAACGCTGCCTCTTCAGCGGCGGCGACAATTGGCTGGGATGGGGGAGTGACGTAACCACCGTTTTCCCAAGTGAAGAGTTCAGGCACCATGGGGATTATTTGCTGGCGCCATGGGCACCGCATCGCTAGGCGAGAGAAACTCATTCTTGCTCTGAAGTCCTCGTCATTCTGCGGTGAATTTGGGCCAACTTTCCAAAGATGAATCTGAGGGGATGGGTTGTATCGATTCTGCAGGAATCCGTTTGGAAGGGCCGCAACCTTAATCTGAAGGAGTTGGTGACGTGAATCCTGAAGGTCGCGATAGACATATTTTACGAAGATTGTCGTCGTCAAAAGTTCTTGTCCGTTGGCTATCAGAACTCTTGGAAGCGTCCCTTGTTCGTCAATAGTGCCACTACCGTCGGATCTGTCGTGCCATATTCGCAGGGACGTTTGGGCGATCTGCAACCTTATGTCTAATCCTTGCTTCTCTGCCTTCGAATCGACAAAAAGGGCCTGACGTAGTGCATACTCTGGATGAAAGATGAATCTAGCCCGCTTGTAGTCGATCTTGCCGAACAAACGAACGGGAACTTTGCTTACACCTAGGGTGTCTAGGGCATCGCGGGTTGCGTCTTCTCCTTTGTCGGCTGCTTTGTCCGTTTCATTCTGGAAAATCTCAGCGGCTGTTTCCCGAAAATCGTAGAGAGCCTGGACTACCAGACGCATTGAGGCCTTCTCGATTTCTTCGAGACGTTCCGTTTCCTGAGCGAGATCGGTTGGGCTTATCAACATATGGGAAGCGTAGCATCTTGCTCACTGCGTTCATAGCGAGTTCGACATACGTCGGTTGGAGTTCGACGCCCAGGAATCGTCGCCCCTCCTGTATCGCGGCTACTGCGGTTGTACCGCTTCCTGCAAAGCAGTCGAGGACCAAGTCTCCAGCATCCGTTAGAAGC
This sequence comes from Acidobacteriaceae bacterium, assembly GCA_036390355.1. Lineage (GTDB taxonomy): Bacteria > Acidobacteriota > Terriglobia > Terriglobales > Acidobacteriaceae > Edaphobacter. Next base: position 3,366 of record DASWCA010000092.1, on the reverse strand, counting down.
TTGATCGTTCTGCGAGGCAACTCGAGTGGAAATTTTGCCTCATGATCGTCGTTGGTCCTAACAGAAGGGAACTGCCAAACGCCCCGGGCACCCCACTCTTTCCACTCGTCATTCGTAAGCCTTGATCTATCGATCTTTGTGATCCCAGGCTTCCAAAAGAAGTAGATGTATTCGAACTCGTCGACGGACCGATAGGACGAACTGGCCCAGCGGCTATTTTCCCAAGCTGGGTCTTTCATCCAAATTCGCCGATCATACGGATAGAAACCGGCATCTAGGGCCCATTGCTCTATGAGTCCACCCACGAGTTTAACTCTCGTCTGGGTCTCGTATTTCCCGCCGCGGATGTTGTTTCCGTTGAGCCGTCGATCGATGGTTTGTTCACTGCACCCAAGAATTTTCGCAAGTTTGTGTCGATTAGCGGCCGGGTGTTTCTTTACCGCCGCCAAGACATCTTCTCTTGTAATTGACGAGCGTTTTCCATTCAGGACCTCTGCCTGAAGCTTTGGCATTTTCTCGTCCTTAAAGCAGAGGATGTCCGCAATATTAATCACGAGAAATCCGCCAGGCTTAATAATCGGCAGATGCTTTGCGATCACCGAGCGCAGTAGCTCTTTCCAGCTATCGAATGTGAGGTGGCTTTCGTAGTTTTTCCCTACAAAGTAGGGTGGAGACCAGACGCTCAGGGCGACGCTGTTCAACGCAATCCTGGGAAGGAGGACGTCAGCATCACCTAAGTGAATCCGATTCTCCGCCAAGGTTTCGGGACTATCTGATACTCGGAGGTCGATAGCGCTCTGTAGATTCTTGGGCATTCGTTGAAGATTGAAGCCGCTGCTACGCTTCGCCCCGTTCCGCAACTCGTCCGACCCGACGATACGGTCCAGATGCCTCTTCCTGACCTCTAGGAACTCGGAAACTTCGTTCACCACTTTGACTCCATTCTGATAAGAACATACAGCATCCTTATAGTATTGTCAATTGATGATTCATCATATGATTATTACTCGGTTTCAAGCGAATCTCTGTTCTTTTCTACGAGCTCAACAATGAGGCCGCTCACCGAGGCCCTGCCCCCGGTTCTCTGAGCTCTCTTGAATGCAACTGTTCGAAGGAGCTCCCAAGTATTGCGTGGTAGGTGGATCGCCGTTGTCAGACTTTGAGTCGACCGACGCGGGTCGAGCTTCGGTGGTTTTTCCGTCTTCCGCTTGGCCATGAGGACAGTAGACCATTAGCCTGATGCCGGGCTCAAGGGAAAAGCCGTTTTCACTCTACAGTGTGGGGATACCGGCCCTGTCGGACCCACTCATGACGAAGAGACCGCACTAGCGAGCCAGACTTTCGCTCTGCGGCTGTTCTGTATTGGCGGGTTCCGAGTCAGCGGATGCGGGTTTTAGTTCGACTATGAATTTGGCGCCGGCGGGGTCGTTCTTTTCGGCGCGGATGGTGCCATGGTGTTCCTGGATGATTTTGGAGGCGATGGCGAGGCCGAGGCCGGTGCCGCGCTGCTTGGTGGAGAAGTAGGGGAGGAAGAGGCGCTCGCGCATCTCGTCGGTGAGGCCGGAGCCGGTATCGGAGATGGTGAGCTCGACCATGCCGGAGGGGAGCAGGTTGGTGGAGACGCGGAGTTCGCGGAGGAGCGACTGCTGCATGGCTTCGGCGGCGTTGTCGATGAGGTTGCCGAGGGCGCGCTTCATGGCTTCGGGGTCGGCGAGGACGAGCGGGAGATTGGGTGCGAGGCGCTTGATGAGGCGAATATTCTGTAGGCGTCCGGCGAAGAGGGCGAGCGAGTTCTCGATGATGGGGTTGAGGTCGGCGGGGCGCGGCTGGGCGGTGGGAAATTGGGCGAGTGCGGCGAACTGGTCGACAAGCGACCTCATCGAGTCGACTGCTGAAGAGATGACTTCGCTGGAGCGGCGGATGACGGCGATGGAGGGCGACTCGACGTTGGCGGAGGCGAGGGTTGTGCCGAGGCGGTCGATATGCCGGTGAATTTGTTCCGCGGATAAGGAGATGGGAGTGAGCGGATTTTTGATCTCGTGGGCGACGCGGCGGGCGACTTCTTTCCAGGCGGACTGCTTTTGTGCGCGGAGAAGTTCGGTGGCGTTTTCGAGGACGAGGACGTAGCCGTGGTGGGTGCGGTCGGATCCGGCTCCGGTTTCGAGCAGTGCGACGGTGGCGAGGAGATACATCTTTGTGTTGCTGTGGCCGTTGCCATTTGCGACGACGGTCATCTCCATCTCGCCTGAGGCGGAGCCCATGCGGTGGCTGCGGCGGAGGAGGTGGTCGAGGGGTTCCATGGCTTCGGCGGGGAAGATGGATTCGATGGGTGTGCCGATGAAGGGAGTCTTGCCGCCGGGGTCGAGCATCTCGGTGAGGGCGCGGTTGGCGAGGGCGACGCGGCGCTGGGTGTCGAGGGTGGCGACGCCGTTGGGGATGGTCTCGAGCATGGTTTCGAGTTCGCCGCGGCGTGCTTCGAGGGTGGCGTTGGCCTGGGAGAGTTGCAGGTTGGAGGTCTCGACGGCGCGACGGCTGTCTTCGAGATCGGCGGCCATGTGGTTGAAGCTGCGGACGAGCTCGCCGAGTTCTTCGGTGGCGCTCTCGGCGACGCGGCGGGCGTAGTTACCGGCGGCGATGGCTTCCATCGCGTCGGCGAGGGCTTCGACGGGCTTGGTTACCTGCTTGGAGAGATGGAGCGCGAGCCAACTGGAGGCGAAGAGCGCCAGGCTGGTCATCATGAGCAGGAGCAACATATATAGGTTGCGCACCAGGCGACGCTGGCGGTAGGCGTTCCAGTAAAGGTCGACGGCGTTCTGGAAGCGGGACATGGTGGCGGACATGCCGTAGGGCATGGGCTGGCCGACGACTACGGTGCCGCCCTGTTTGAGGGCAGCGGTGCCGAGGGCGAAGTCGATGTCGCCGATGGAGACGATGGGAAGGTCGTTGCGCTGGGCCGCAGCGAGAATGGTGGCGTCGAAGTCGCCGGCGGAATGGGGCTGGGGGAGGGGGCGGCTTGCGGACGGCTGGCTTGCGGACGGCTGCGGTACGACGGCGGGCGCGGCGTCCTCGTCGACGGGGCCGGTGTCGGGAAGCCAGGCTTTGATCTGGGGCGTTGCGCCGGTGTGCTGCGGCAGGTGGAAGGCGGCGATGGAGTGGCCCTCGCGGTAGACGATGGCGAACCCGTTCTGCAGGGTGGTCTCGTGCTGAAGAAGGATGCGGTTGTCCGTGGCTGTCTGGGCGGGTGCCTGCTCGGGGGTGGGGCTGGGATTCGCGGGGCGGGACTTGACTGGCGGCTTGCGCGAGGAGGGCGCGGCGGCGACGCCGGAGGGGAGCGACGCGGCGATGGATTCGGCCTCGGCGCGAGCG
>DASWCA010000091.1:0-2997 GCA_036390355.1 Acidobacteriaceae bacterium | reverse complement strand
GACCATAAACAAGATGAACAGGATCTCCCGTCAGATCCTTCAGGAGACGGGGCAGGAGCCGGACCCCGCGACGCTCGCCCAGAAGATGGAGATGCCCGAGGACAAGATCCGCAAGATTCTCAAGATTTCGAAGGAGCCGATCTCGATGGAGACGCCGATCGGCGACGACGACGATTCGCATCTGGGGGACTTCATCGAAGACCAGGCGACGCTCGCGCCGAATGATGCGGCGATGTACGCATCCCTACGCGAGGTCACCAAGGACGTTCTGGACTCGCTCACGCCGCGGGAAGCCAAAGTGCTGCGCATGCGCTTCGGCATCGAAATGAACACCGACCACACCCTGGAAGAGGTCGGCAAGCAGTTCGATGTCACCCGCGAGCGCATCAGGCAGATCGAGGCGAAGGCGTTGCGCAAGCTTCGCCACCCGTCGCGCTCGGAGCGGCTGAAGAGTTTCCTGGACAACAATTGATATTGCGGACGGCGAGGAGGGGGAGGAGCCCCTCCGCATCGACTTGGAACCCGCCGCAATATCCGCTCGCGTTGCGGCGGACGCTGCGCGCCGCTGAACGCTCGAATTGACAATAATAAGGATCCGAAGCAAAGCGGGCAGGGTGGTTCAGCGGGCCTGTAGCTCAGCTGGTTAGAGCAGAGGACTCATAATCCTTTGGTCCCTGGTTCGAATCCAGGCGGGCCCACTCAGAATGGGTAAGCAGTCTTGGAGGAGGGAATGGTAAAGCGCCTCATTTTTTTCGCTGTGCTGGCGGCGATTGCGACGCTGTCTCAGGCTGCGACAATGGAAGACGAAGTTCGCGCCGTCTTCGACAAGTACATAGCAATCCAGAACGCGCATGACCTGAAGTCAATGCGGAGCCTTTTGGCGGACTCCCCGGACCTCCTCTGGATCAGCCGAGGCAAACCTATCTGGGGCCGTGAGGCCGCGCTCAAGAACCTCGAGGAGCGTTACAAGGGCACCTGGCACATCGACGTCGAAAGGAAAGAGCTGCGAATCATCTCGGTCAGCAGGCGCGTAGCGCAGGTCTACGCGCCGACGCAACTCACTGTCGGAGATCCGGGCGTCGACCCCTCCAAGACCCGTCTCTACATCAACCTCGTGATGGTCAAGAAACCCGAAGGCTGGCAGATTGTGAGCATCTTGCCCATCATAGTCCCGCCCCAGTAAGCGCGTCGGCGGTCAGAACTGGTAGTAGAGAAACGGCGAGGTCTGTTCGCCCGCGATTACCAGGGCGATGATGATCAACGCGGTGAATGCGAGACCCCGGGCGTCGAGTTTCCATCGCCAGCTCAGGATGCCGCTTGTTTTTTGCACCGAATCGGCGCTGATACTCCAGCCGTCCATGACCTGCGGCGTATTGGGCACAACCAGACAGGCTACCGTCACGAGCAGGATCATCGCGAGCGTTTTCGCAAGCACGAGCTGCGACGGGACCATCTCCGCACCCAGCCCGGCCATGGACGCGAGCACTGTAGCGCAGGTGTGAAGATCCGGGGAACGAAACATCACCATGCCTATCAGAGCCCCCAGCATGGTGAACACCCAAGCGAGCCATACGGGCAACCTGACCAGGCGGGCTTGACGCCAGGCGTGGTTGATGACGAGAGCGATGCCCCACCAGGCCCCGAACACCGCGAAAGTCCAGTTCGATCCGTGCCAGAGCCCGGCCAGAACAAACGTCACCATGACCGGCATCGCGTAGACTCGAACGAAACCGACCACGCGCCCCGTCTTTCGAGTGGCCACGTAGCGGGCCTGCCTCACGGAAAGCGGCATGAAGAGGTAACCGGTGAGGAATCGGGTCAATGTCATGTGCCATCGCTGCCAGAATTCGATGGCGCTCGTCGCCCGCAACGGGGAATTGAAATTCAGAGGAAGGCGCAGCCCGAGGAGCACGCCCAGGCCGAGCGCCATCTCCGAGTAACCCGAGAAGTCGAAATAGAGCTGCAAAAAATAGGACCATGATCCCAGCCAGGCGTCCCAAGTGCCGACCGCGCCGTTCCTCTGTGCTTGCTCGAAGAGGTGGTTGGCGTACGGGGCAAAGCTTTCCGCGATGATGACTTTCTTGAGCAACCCGATCGAAAACACCGTGATGCCCACCGCGAAGCGGGAGGGGGTGAGCCTGCCGATCTGGTCTCTTTGCGAAAAGAATTCGCGTGCCCCCACGATCGGGCCGGCGGTGACGTACGCGAAGCACGACACGAAGAGCAGGTATTCCCAGAAGCTTTCCGGCGGCTCCATATCGTTCGCCACGGCGACCAGATAGGCGATCTGCTGAAAAGTGAAGAACGAGATGCCGATCGGAAATGCGATATCGGCAAACGGGACCGCAAGCCCCGTGATCGCATTGACATTGTCGATCAGAAAATTCGTGTACTTGAATGCGATCAGCACGACCAGGTTGGCGGCGATGCCGAAGGCGAGCCAGCGTCTTCTGGAGGTGGCGGTGCTGCGAAAGATCGAATACGACACCCGGTAGTTCAGGCCGGCCACGAGGATCAAGACCGGAAGCAGTTTCCATCCCCAGAGGCCGTAGAACAAGAGAGAAGCCGCGGTGAGGGCGAATCGCGCTCCGGAAGAACCGTAGAGCCGTCTGCCCAGCAACACCGCGGCCAGCGCCAACGGCAGGAACGCCAGGATGAAAGTCAGTGAAGAAAACAACACGGCTGCTCTCCGATTTCTCGCTGATTTTCCCGATCCGGTGTCAAGACGGCTCGGCGGGAACCGGTCCGTCAAATTTGTCGAGGAAGTCGCGCGGAACGTATTTCAGCAGCAATCCCTCGATTCGCAGCAGGGGTCGACCGCGTTCGTTTCGGATCTGGAGATCGGCGAGGACGTCGTCCGCCCGACGCGTCAGAGCGGACTCCCCGACCTGGACGAAGCACGTCCCCTGGACGCTGCCATGGATCGAAAGACGGCGGATGCCCGTGGGCACCAGCAGTCCGCCCGGTCGAATCGGTTTGCCCGAGTACTGCAGCAGA
>DASWCA010000090.1:0-25250 GCA_036390355.1 Acidobacteriaceae bacterium | reverse complement strand
GCCCGATCGGACCATTCGGACCAACGCTTCCGGGGAGACCCTGCGGCCCGGGCGCGCCCGCTGGGCCTGCTGCACCGATCGGGCCGGTGGCACCCTGAGGCGACAGAACTCCCCACTGCAGCGGGGAGAAGCTGGGCGTGTTGCCGTGGTTGGAATCTGTGAGAGACGTGTAGCTCGTCCCTTGCCACAGCACTACGTCTCCTACCGCGTAGTTAGCTACCGAGCTGTAATTTCCCTGGTAGACGAGGCCCCCTGTCCCCTGCGCACCGGCGGGTCCCGTAGCGCCGATGGGGCCGGTCGGGCCGGGAATTCCCTGGGGACCACTCGGGCCGGCTGGACCGGTTGCTCCGGTCGCGCCTTTGGCCCCAGCAGCTCCGGCTGGCCCGGTCGCGCCAACCGCACCCGGCGCACCTGCCGGACCCGTGGGACCTGCCGGGCCTTGTGCGCCGGCGATACCTGCCGGCCCAGTCGCGCCCGTAGCTCCTGCCGGGCCTGCGTCCACCAGTTCCACATCGAGTGTCGCGGGGTGTGCGGTCAGGTCATTTTCCTTGCTATCGAACTGGACCATGGCGGTGCCGGCGGACAGCGCCAGTCCATTGTTCGTCGCGGGATTGGCGATCCAGCTCTGCACGAGCGAAGTGATGTCTACGGCGACGAACGCGCCTGCCTGGCTGACGGAAACTACGCCGGCGGCGCTGCCCGTTGCCGGCAGGCTAGCGTAGGTGACGCTATATTCTCCCCACGATGCGCTGATCGGCGCAAACGTAATCAGCCCCGGCGTGGTCACGCGGTTGGCGTACAGCCGCAATACTGCGCGCGAGACTTTTGCCGGAGTCGTTCCGGCCGGCAACAGCGAAAGATCGAACTGCAGCAGCGTTGTGTACCCGCCGCCGACCTCAAGGTTGGAGATGGCTCCGCTGTTCACGGCCGGAATGGCGCTATTCACATGCGCATCGGCGGCGAGAATCGCTTGAGCGCCCCGCGCGTTGGCGGAAGACAGGCCCATACCCAACAACACTGCCGCGACAGCATACGGTTTCAACCGTAGCCGCAGTGTCAGCGAACACCCGACGCTCAGACCCATCCACTTGCCCCAGTTCGAGGGCGGCGGGAGGCATCGCATCTGGCCGCTCCGCACCTCTAACAACGATCCCTGCTCAACGATGCACGCTGCCATTGGTCGATCACTCAACCATCTAAGTGCATGGCAAGAGACGGACTTGGGAGCAGTCCCGTTTTAGGCCTATGTGACGCAAGAATCAAGCCAAATCTTTGCGCCGGGTGCCGGTTTGGGCGGTTATCGCCGCAGAGCTTAATTTCGCGCCGAATCCGCGCATCCCATAGACTGCAAAGGCACACGCAACGAGGTCATCGACTATGCCCGCAGCAACGCCACAGACCGCCGCGAATAAGCCCGGCACACTTCCCTCCCCCGACACGCTGGTCAACGTGCCGCGGCTGATCACCGCGTACTATGCCGTGCATCCAGACCCGGACGAGGCGGCGCAACGTGTCGCGTTCGGTACGTCGGGGCATCGCGGCAGCGCATTCGCAGCGTCGTTCAACGACGATCACATCGCCGCCATCACGCAGGCCATCGTGGACTATCGCCGGAGCCAGGGGATCGACGGGCCGCTGTTCCTCGCGCAAGACACGCACGCACTGTCGGAGCCGGCGTTCGCCACCGCGCTTGAAGTGCTTGCGGCAAACGGGATCGAGGTGATGGTGGACGACCAGCTTGCGTATACGCCGACGCCAGCGCTCTCGCACGCGATCCTTACGTACAACGCTGGACGGAAGGACAAGTTGGCGGACGGCATCGTGATTACGCCGTCGCACAATCCTCCCGAAGACGGCGGCTTCAAGTACAACCCGCCCAACGGCGGCCCGGCGGATACCACCGCGACCAAGTGGATCGAGAACCGCGCCAACCGTCTGACGGAGGTGAAGCGCTTCAACTACCACCTTGCGCTCAGCGCCGATACGACGCACCGGCACGACTACATCACGGCCTACGTCAACGACCTGGCCAACGTGATCGACTTTGCGCCGCTGGCGGGGACGACGTTGAAGCTTGCGGTCGATCCGCTGGGCGGCGCGGGTGTCTATTACTGGCCGAGGATTGCAGAAAAGTATCAGATTCAGTTACACATTCTGAATCCTTACGTCGATCCGACGTTCCGGTTCATGACGCTGGACTGGGACGGACGCATCCGCATGGACTGTTCAAGCCCGTCCGCGATGGCGTCGATGATCGCCAATAAAGACAAGTTCGATGTGGCGTGGGCATGCGATACCGACCACGACCGCCACGGGATTGTGACACGCACGACGGGGTTGCTCAACCCAAACCACTACCTCGCGGTTTCGATCCAGTATCTGTTCACGCACAGGCCGGAGTGGTCGGCGAAGGTGGGAATTGGCAAGACGCTGGTCTCGTCGTCGATCATCGATCGCGTGGCGAAGGGGCTGGGCCGGCCGATGCTCGAAGTGCCGGTGGGCTTCAAGTGGTTTGTCGATGGACTGATCGACGGCTCGCTCGGCTTCGTAGGCGAAGAGTCCGCGGGCGCCAGCTTCCTGCGGCGTAATGGCACAGTGTGGATCACGGATAAGGACGGCCTCATCATGGGGCTGCTCGCCGCCGAAATGACTGCCGTCACCGGCAAGGATCCCGGCCAGCTCTACGGCGAGCTTACCGCGAAGTACGGCTCGCCCGTCTACCAGCGCATCGACGCGGCGGCTACCAAGGAGCAAAAGGCGAAGCTCGGCAAGCTGTCGCCTTCGCAGGTGACCGCAACAATGCTTGCGGGCGAACCCATCACCGCGATCCTCACGGAAGCCCCCGGCAACCACGCAGCCATCGGCGGCCTCAAGGTCGCCACCGAAAACGGCTGGTTCGCCGCCCGCCCCAGCGGCACCGAAGACGTCTACAAAATCTACGCCGAGTCCTTCAACGGCGAAGCCCACCTGAAACAAATCCAAACCGAAGCGCGGACCCTCGTCACCGCCGCAATATCCTGACCCGCCACAAAACCGGGTGGCCCATCCTTTCGCGCCTTTGCGAAAGGATGGGTTATCGTTTGCGACAGCAAACGACAGCATTCGGTCTACTATGTGACTAACCCCCGGACTCCGAGAAAGCCGCCATGAAGTTTGCCTCTCTTCTTCTCCTACCGATCCTCCTATTCGCTTCCGCCCACGCCCAATCCCCCTGCCCGCCCGGAGACGCCGCCCGCGAAGCCATGCTTCCGCTTGGCCTCCAGAACAACCTCCTCGCCCACAAGATCGCCGGGGACGACTTCGAACTCGACGCCCCGGCGGACGTAAGCCGCGACATCGTCATGCTCCGCAAGACCCTCGACGTCGCCACGCAAGCCTTCTTCCACTGCGAAGCGGGAGACGACTCTGACCCCGGATCCCTCCAATCGAAGCTCTCCGCTTTCCTTCATGTAAAGCGGTCCCAGCACGATGAGTCGCATGACCGCGCCGATGGCATCTACGGCGCCAACCTGCGAATCAAAGTGGATACTGCCAAAGGGCTCTCGAACTCTGTATTTGTCACACTCACCTTCGGCATTGAATGTGGAGACGACAACATCCTTCTACTTTTCACGAAGGAAACCGACCAGTGGCGCGAGCGCCTCCACTGGTACAGCGACAAATACACCAAACCGTCAGATGCTTTTGGAGACCTCTACCTTTACTCTTCTGTCACGGGTCAAGACAGCACTCCGCTTGTTGCAATCGCGCACGGTCATCCATGGTGTACCTCTCGGTGGAGTGGCTTCGACATCGACTTGCTCCGCCCAGCAACAAAGTTGACCTCACAAGTCATGCTTGACCACTTCTCCGCGGGCTACGACCGAAACTCTGAGGAAGATCAAGGGATCAAACTGGCTGCGGACGGTTTTACATTCAAGTTTTGGACCAACGAGGCTGTTCCAGCGAAAGATCCAACGCAGATGAGCGGACCTCTCACCCTTAGGTTTCGTACGACAGCAAACACTCTTAAGTGCGTCTCGAAGGATTGTCCAAAGAAATGATCGCAACCATCACTGACCGCCCTGCGTAAACGCATTGTGCCAACGAGCCCGTCACAATCGCAAGGCCACTTTGCCGCCCAACATATGGCATAATGTCCCTATGGCCCAAGCCGCCAAACTCGCCCGTACCAAGCCCTTCACCACCACCCTCCGCCTCAACCTCCAGGCCGTCGAGTCCGGCGTGCCCGTCGCTACAATGTCCGACTTCGTCTCCGCTTCCGGAGTCCCACTCAAGGACCTCTACGACATCGTCATCCCCGCGCGCACGCTGAAGCACCGCCGTGCCCGCCGCGAGTCCCTTTCGCCAGACGAGTCCGACAAGCTCGCCCGCGTAGTGCGCATCTTCGACCACGCCGTCCGCGTCTTCGATGGCATCGAGCGGGCGCGCACCTGGCTCGACGAGCCCAAGCGGCGCTTCGATGGACGTACGCCCATCGAGATGCTCCGCACCGAGATCGGCGCACGCATGGTCGACGAATTCCTCGGCCAGATCGAATACGGCATGTTCGCCTAAACGGAATGGATCTCTGGCGCATCGACAAGTACGCATCCCTCGACGGCGAGGGTGGCCGCCTCTACTCTGCCCGCTGGCACACCGCCGTCTCTCCCATCGTGTACCTGGCCGCGTCGCCGCCGGGAGCACTCATCGAAGTCCTCGTTCATCTCGAAATCAAAGAGCTTACTGCCCCTCCCTCATACACACTTCTCCGCATCTCCGTGCCGGACAAGCTGCAGATTCGGTCTCTGAATCGCCCCAAAGGCGAGGCGTGGAAGGACGACGTAACCTTTACCCGCAAGCTCGGCGACGCCTGGCTCAAATCGCAGAGCTCCGCCCTTGCCCGAGTGCCGTCAGCCATCCTCCCAAATACATTCAACTATCTTCTGAATCCGCTGCATAAGGACGCCCGCCGCATACGCATTGCCGAGTCACTGCGCGCCACCTTCGACCCACGCCTCATCCGGTAGCTGTCACGAACCAATCCCGGCTGGCACAGACCCCGCAGCAAACACCGGCTGCACCAACTGCATCACCTGCTCCACCACTTCCTCCGGCGAGCATCTCCCCGGCGTCCGCAACCACTCCTTCGCCGCGCCATAGATCGCCCAGCTTAGCGTCGCCGCCAGCATTTCGGCCGACACGCCTTCCGTCGGCGGATGCTTCGCAAATCCCTTCAGCAGCATCCCGCGAACCACCGCAATCACCGCCGCCTCCATATGCGGCTCCATCTGCATTTGCCGCTCGCACTCCAGCCCGGGAGCGGCGGCCAAATAGTCGCACACGCCCTGGACGATACCGCGCAGCGCCGAGGCACACCCTCCATCGAAGCGGACGCCGCGCGCCTGGAGCAGGTCGACAAACCGCGTTCCGACCATACACTCCAGCAGCGCGAACTTGTCCGTGTAGTGGTCATAGAAGGTCGCCCGGTTCAGCGTCGCCGCGTCGGCAATATCCTGCACGGAGATCTTGTCAAACTCCTTTGTCTCCAGTAACTTCCCAAGCGCCTGCTGCAGCAGCACGCGCGTCCGCCGAATCCGCGGATCGATCATCTCTCGACAAACTTCTTCTTCCATATATTCCCGCCTACAGACTATCCGATTTCCACAATCCCGCCAGACAAAACGACATCTGTCGTGATTTCTTGAATCGACATCTGTTGTTTAGACATCAATTGTCGTAAAGGAGATTCACCCATGCCCACTTTGCTCGAAATCGATTCCAGCCCGCTCGGAGACGCCTCCATCTCCCGCCACCTTACGGCCGAGTTTGTTCGCAACTGGGAGCTGGCCAATCCGACTGGCAGGGTCATCGTGCGCGACCTCGCCGCCACCTCCATCCCGCCCGTCACTGCTGCCTGGGTGGGCACCGCCCACACCCCTGAAAACGCCCTGACCCTCGAGCAGCGCAACCTACTCGCGCTCTCAGACACCCTGATCGCCGAGCTTCAGACTGCCGACGAGTACGTGTTCGGAGTCCCGATGCACAACTTCTCGATTCCCGCCACGCTGAAGCTCTGGATCGACCAGATTGCCCGCGCCAACAAGACTTTTTCCTATGCAACCGGATCGCCTGTCGGCCTGCTCAAGGGCAAGAGGGCAACCATCATTATCGCTTCGGGCGGAGTGTACGACGCGGGCACAGCCATGGCCTCGTTCAACTTTGTGGAGCCATATTTGCGCACGGTTCTCGCTTTCCTGGGAGTCACCGACACGACGTTTGTCAGTGCCGGCGGCGCCGCAGCGGTCAACTTCGGCAAGATCGACCGCCAGACATTCCTTGAGCCACACATCGAGTCTATCCGGGCCCAGTTCCAGCCGGCGTGATCCGGTTATCCCTCTGAAAGGTCCACTACTCCAATGAAAATCGCATCGCTCATCGCGCGCTATCTCCTCGGCCTCATCTTCTTCGTCTTCGGACTCAACGGCTTCCTGCACTTCCTCCCGTCGCCTCCGCCCCCGGGTGTCGCCGGCCAGTTTGTCGGTGCGCTGTTCGTGTCGCACTTCCTGGTGGTCGTCTTCCTGCTCCAGTTGATTCCCGCGATCCTATTGCTGATCAACCGTTATGTCCCGCTGGCACTCGTGCTCCTCGGCCCGGTGATCGTGAACATCTTCCTCTTCCACGCCTTCATGGCGCCCAGCGGCCTGCCACTGGCGTTGGTCGTGGTGGCGCTGTGGTTGTTGGTCGCCGCCAGCGTGCGCCCGGCGTTCAGCGGACTCCTGCAGCAGCGCGTTCAAGCCTGAACGAAAGAACCATGCTCCCACTCATCGCTCTCGCAGAGATGAGTGGGACAGTGTGCCGGCGGTTCACTTTGCCGCTGGCAGTTTCAGGAACTCGTCCACTGCGAGCGCGCGCGGCGTAAACCGCGCTGCGTACATCGCACCTTTGTAGTAGTCGCGGAGATCGATGCGCGTGCCCATCGAGGCGCGGCCCGGGCGCTCTGCCGGAATTTGCAGTTCGCCTTCGCCCTGGAGTTCATCGCCAACATAGTTGTGCAGCATCTTGCCGTCGTAGACCGCGGTGACTCGATACCACGCGCCGAACGGGTGCAGCTTTTCGCAATTCAATAAAGCACGCGACTGGCCACCCGCGGTGGCGAAGCTGTCCAGGCACCACTGTCCCTGAACGATCCGAATCTCGAAGAGCATTCGCTCATTCGTGATGTCTGCTCCAGTGGTTGCATCAGCTGACTGCAGGTGGAAGATTCTCTGCGCAGGTTTTCCGTCGGCATCCGGCTTGAAGATCATCTCCCATGTCCAGGTTGCGGCGCCGGCCAGCGGATGCACGGTGACGAACAGCGCGTCGTCCACGCCATTGAAGGCGATTGCCTTGCCGAATTCAGTCGAGATGACCTGGGGATGACCGAGGACCTTGGTTGGATGGCCACCCAGCGATGCCGTCTGATCGAAACGCCAGATCTCCTGCGCCGCCAGCCGTCCGGTGAACGTCGCGGCTAATGACAGAGCCAGGCAGGCTGCACCGACTATTCGCAGCCTGCCTGACGCACCTAGTTTCATGCGGCTGCAGCGATCCGTGCCTGGCGTGCGCGCTCTACGCCATCAAGCGCGTTCCACAGGGCGCGAGCTGCATCTTCGCCGGCGGCGAGAGCAAGCTCAGTTTGCTCCGGGTGGGTTGCAAGCTCGGCTGCCAGCGCGTTGCGCCAGACCCTGGCGTGATGCACGTCCGCAGTCGTGTGCAGGGTGAAGTAGCGGCGAGTCGTGGCGTCTGCGTTGTAGTGATGCGTCAGGCCCTCCGCTTTCGTCCTGGCGATGGCGGGAACGCGCGACTCATACGCGTAGAGTGCTGCCAGGGCAGCCGCGGGCGATTCTTTCATGGCCGAGCGGAAGTGTTCGAGCAGCGCATGCGTCTCGGCGCCAAGGTTACGCTCGCGAACCTCGATCTCGAACGCGCCCATGCCGCGGGCGAAGTCCATCCACAGATCGCTGTGCGGAGTGCCATCCTCGAGGCCCTCTTCGTCGGCGAGATTCTCGAGCACCACGCGACGCAGCTTGCCATCGGGCAGGCGCGAGTGGAGCGCGCTGAGATAGGCCGGAAACGCCGACACGTGGTGCCAGTATTCCGACGCATACTCGCGCAGGTCTTCGCGCGTGAGCTCGCCTTTCGACCATGCCTGGTAGTAAGGATGCTTGAGCAGATCGTAGTTCTCGAGGCGGGCTTCGAGGGCGTGGAAGAAGACGGCGGAAGAGTCAGTCATGGGATATCTCCGGTTCTGGTTTATGGGCCGCGGTTTCATTGATTGTAGCGAAGATTCGAGACGGCGTGCCGAGCTGCCGGATGACTTTAGCCATTTCGCCGGCGCCAAACTTCGGAGCCTTCGTCCGCGTCTGTTATGATCACCCGCAAATGAACGTCCAGCCGACGCCAAGCCCTGGTATCTCCCGGTCCGTGGTGCAGGCGATGGTGCTCTGCATCCTCGTTGCGGGGACGCTCGACATCTCGGATGCATTCATTTTCTTTGGCTTCCGAGGGACGCCGCCGGAGCGTCTCCTGCAGGGGATCGCAAGCGGGCTGCTGGGTCCATCCGCTTTGCATCGTGGCATGCCGGTTGCCCTGCTGGGACTCGCGATCCATTACTTCATCACGTGGGTTTGGGCGACGCTTTTCATCGTTGGGTCACTTCGATTCCCAGTCCTCAGAAAGTGTCCGGCTGTAAGCGGACCACTGTACGGTCTGCTGATCTACGGCATCATGAACTACATCGTCCTGCCGCATTCCCGTGTGGGAGGACATCCCGCATTCAAGCTCCCGGTCTTCGTCAACGGTGTCGCCGCTCTCGTCTTCTGCATGGGGCTGCCCATTGCCGTCATCAGCAAGCGGGTCTTGCCAGCAGATTAGCGCTAAAGCTTCGGCGAAAAGGCGGTCAGCTTCATAAAGGTGGACTCGACCTTTTCCACCAGCTTGCCGTTCGCTTCGCTGGCGGCGCTTACTGCCTTCCACTCCGGATCGTCATGGAATGCGGCCCAGTTCGCCGTCGCTGCCTCGCGGCTCGGGTGCTTCAGGATATAGAAGAGCGTCTTTCCCTTGAGCGGTTCGTCGGTGGGCGTCCAGTAGGCGACGCTCTCCATTCCGTGGCGCTTGAAGATGGTGATGGTGTGGTCGCGAAAGCGTGCCAGCAAGTCGTCCAACTTGCCCTCGAAGGTGTGATACACGCGGAGTTCGAAGACCGCGACCTGCGGACTTGCACCTGTGGTCGTTTGTGCCAATCCCTGAACTCCGGTCATTGCAGACACCAACGCGCCCGCACTCATCCCCTTCAACATCGAACGCCTTTTCATAGAACGCAATGATAGATGACTTCCCAAGTACTGCGGTGGCATGGCATGATTACTGCCAGGTGGAATGGTGACAACTGTATGAAACTGCTGTCGAAACCCCTTCCCTAACCCGGTCGGCTGAGTTACGCTTATTTCTCTCCCTGCTGTACGCCAATGCTGTTGCACTTGTCGAATCTGGAGCCTCAATGAAGATCTTCGGCACCATCGTGCTTCTCCTTGTGCTCGCCGGCGTCATCGTCTACGCGGATGGAGCGCGGCTTCCCGTCGACCATTCGGTCACGGTGAGCGGTGTGGTCCCAGCGTCGCAGGAAAAAGTGTTCGCGCTGATCACCAATGTTGCCAAGGGCGCTGATTGGCGTCCGGCGGTGAAGTCCGTCACCGTACTGAAGCCGAACCAGGGCCGCGACAATTGGGTCGAGCACCTCGACCATGGCCAGTTCATGACCTTCCTCGCAGTCCGCACCGACTCCCCTTCGCGCCGGGACGTGATGCTGGACGATCCTCGGGCTTCCTATGGCGGCACGTGGACCTATGAACTCTCGCCCGGGCCATCGCCTAACACGACGAATCTGCGCATCACCGAGGCCGGCTTTATCAAGCCGCCGCTCTACCGGTTCGTGATGGTTCATGTCATTGGTCCGACGCGTAACCTTGATCAATATATGAAGGACATTCAGGCGGCAGCGGCGAAACTCTAACGTCAATGACAGTCGCGGATTAATTTGCGGCTCCCGGCTTTGGCGCGGCTGCGGCGCTTGCCGGTTCGCCAACTACATCCGGCCCGAGCTCGACCTGCGTTCGTACGAGTTGGTCGGCGACGATTCGCCCGAAGGTCTTCTGGCCATAGGGATTCAGGTGGGTGCGGTCGATGACCGCTTTGCCCACGGCTTCGCGCTCCTTCTCCTGGCCGACCGCATTGAACTTGTCAGCCTCCTCTTGCGTCATGCGATTCAGTATGGCGGTTGAGATCGCGTTCAGGTCGATGACGGTGATGAAGTCCCTGGCGCCCAATTCTTTCGTCGCGGTCGCGTAGTCCTTCAGGTCTTCGACGACCTTGCCATCCTTGAATGTCCTCCGGGAAAGCGAAGTCACCAGCACCGGGACCGCGCCGATCGCCCGTACGTCGGAGATGTAGCGCTGGAGATAGTCCTTGAAGCTTCCCTCGGCATCCGTGTGCCGCTTCTCGTCGGGCTTCTGGTCGTTGTGGCCGAACTGAATGAGATAGTAGTCGCCGTGCTCCGCCAGCGCTTTCTTCCACGCGCCTTCGTCGATGAAGCTCTTCGTGCTGCGGCCATTCAGAGCATCGTCGATGCAGGTGACATTCGGCGTCATCACCGCGCAGAAGCCGGGGCCCCAGCCGCCGCCGGTAGCAACCGTCGAGTCGCCAACGAGGACGATCTTGACCGGCGCTCCGTTGATCACGCGCATCGCCTTCTCCCCCTCGGGCGGCAGCTTCGCCGCTTCGGGACGGACATACTGCTTCAGTTCCGGCACGGCTTTGCCGAGATCGACAGCGACCATGCGCCCGAAGACGTAGCTGCCTGCCCAGTCGAGGTGCGTTTTGTCGAAGATGGTCTTGCCGTTGTCGTCCTTCTTCGTGATCGCGAGTTTGTTGCCTTCCGCCTCGCCCGCCTTGTCGAGATAGGCGACACTCTCGGTCTGGAGATCGATCAGCGGTACTTTCATCTCCGCCGCGACCTTCTTCATCGTTGCCGCATGGACCAGCAGGTCAGAGTGAACCTTGCCGTCGGCCTCGAAGTATCTGCGCGTCAGCGGCGTGCATAGGACTGGCTTGATACCCGCAGCGCGCGCCTCGGTCACAATCTGGCGGAGATTCGCTTCGTAGACCGCCAGCGAGACCTGGCGCGGGATCTCGGCGACACCGTCGACCTTTTCGGCGTCGTTGTGGCCGAACTGGATGACCATGAAATCCGGCCGCGTGGCGAGGGCGCGTTGCCAGAGGCCCTGTTCGCGAAACGTCTTGGTGCTCGCGCCACCTTTGGCCATGTTGACGCAGTCCACCTTTTCGGTGAGGTTCGCGCAGAATCCGCGGCCGTAGCCCGCATTGTCGGTCTGGGTTGAATCGCCGATGAGGTCGATGCGGACCGTTGTTCCCGGTTTGCGGATTGCGGCCGTTGCGGGATCGAAGGCCTTCGCCGGATCACCCTGCCCAAACGCTCGCATGGTCAAACCTGTCACCAGATAGGTCGCACAGAATATTTTGGTCCAACCAGTTGTCATCGTCTTTCCTCGATCCGAAAGTCTACCCTAGCCACGCGAGTTTCGGCACACACAGGCATCGCCAGCGCTTCACTGGAGGCCACCGCCCCACCCCCCGTACTTAAGTCCTAAAGTACATCTTCTAAATGACTTAAGTCCAAAAAAGTCCGGGTAATGGTCTATACCAACGAGGCAAAGTCTTGATTCGCGGACACTTCCATAGTAAAGTACTACTAAATCTTATACTTAGCGGTGCTTCCATCACCCCTGGAACGGGAGTATCGGACCATCCCTCCGAATACTTCTCCTGTCTTGATTATAGTCGGGGGGTCAAGGATTTCTGTTGAAAACGGGCGTTTCGAAGCGGCCAGTCAGTTCGCTGTGGGCCGCTCGATGTGGTCGACGACCAGCGTCTCGACGGACGACTTACCCGACTCGAGTTTGAGGCCGAGCGCTTCGACCGCCGAGAAGATCATATCGCTGGGATCGAACGCGGGCCGCCCACCCTCCGCAGTCGGCGGCGGCCCCATATCCGGCCTCGGGATTACGATGTCGTACCGGCCCGAAAGGCCCGTCTTGTCCTGGATGGGCCGGACCATCTTGCCCATCGACGTCAACACTGTCGCCAGCATTCCCATGGAAGTCCCGTACATGCTCGTGCCCTTTTCTGAGGGAACGATGATCGCGCCGCCGGGGAGCGTTATGCCTGCGGGATGAGGTTCGGCCGGATTCGTCTCCTTGAACTTCGGCCCGTTCTTGCCGACCACCAACAGATATACCGGCAAATCTTTCATCTCGCGATGCACCACGATTTTGCAGCGGTCGGCGAGCAGAGCCTGGAGCATGGCAGGCAACATGGCCGATTGCGAGGCCGGTTTCTGCCACTCCGGCAGATCTTCTTCCGCCACCTTGGCGTCGATGTCGAAGCGGTCCTGCTTCGCCCAGTCGGGAAGGCCGGTAACGCGATCGGGATCAAATATTGTGCCCGCCGCCTGTCGAGGGAAGGCCGTCACGACCACAAGCGCCAGCGGCATATTGGTCGTGCGATATCCGTCCGGCGTCGGCCCGAACTGAGGCGGCATCTCAGGACCCCTGGGTGACATGTTCTGCCGAATCGAAACCACGTCGAACGACAGCGCCTTTGCCGGCGCGGCCTCTTTCGCCGCAGGTGTCGCCTGCCCCATCGCCATCCCCACACTCAACAACCCCAGTGCACAAACCCTGCCAATCATCCGCTGCGCCTCATTGGAGGATGGTACGGCAGTCGTTGTCCATCCGTTCCCGGCAGACGGCAGATTGAAGCTCCGCTAGTTCGCCGAAGGCCGCTCGATGTAGTCGATTACGAGGGTTTCGGTGGGGACTTTGATTGGCTTCAGTTGCAGACCGATCGACTCTACATCAAAGGATGAGCCCGAACTCTCCCGCCCGGATGGGTCGTCGTCCAGCCGGTGCAGGACGAGGTCGTATTTTCCGGTAAGGCCGGTCTGATCCTGGATGGGGTACCGAGGGTATGAGAAGAGGGCAAGATATTGGACCAGCCTCTCCATGGACACGGCGTAGAAACGGATGGTGTGGCCCTGATCCTGATTGATGGCGGTACCGCCCTCTGGGAAGGTCATGCCTCCGGAAGGGACAGTCTCGTCGGGCGGCGTTGGCTTGAACTGCGGCACGCGTTTTCCGACCCCCAGGGCAAAGCCCGGGACCTCCGCCGGGATGCGATGCACAGCGAGCTTGCAACGCTCCGCCAACATCGACTGCAACATGGCGCGAAATATGTCCTCGCGATCGAGCGTGGAGCCCTGCCTCTGCCATTCGGGAAGATCCACGGCAGCAACCTTCGCGCTGATGTCGTATTGATCACTGTTGAGCCACGAAGGCGCCCCCTTCAAGCGGTCTGGAGTCCAGTTGGCCATGCCTTGTGGGAAGTAGGCGATCATGATCGTCGACCACATCGTCTGGTTGTGCGTGCTATACCCGTCCGGTTGTATCCCCCACTTAGCACCCGCTCCGGCGGG
Source organism: Acidobacteriaceae bacterium (assembly GCA_036390355.1). Lineage (GTDB taxonomy): Bacteria > Acidobacteriota > Terriglobia > Terriglobales > Acidobacteriaceae > Edaphobacter. Next base: position 11,680 of record DASWCA010000090.1, on the reverse strand, counting down.
CTTGCTCGGCCGAATCGAAACCACATCGAACGCCAGGGTCTTCGCTGGCGAGGACGGAACTGCCGCGGTCTGCGCCTTGGCTGTCTCCAAGCCGAGTAACGCGGCGATACAAAAGACAAATACGGGGATTCTGCGCTTCGCGCAGAATGACGACTTGGAAGAGGAGGTGAGTGAGGAGGAGGAAGCGGCGGCGGCAGGTGAGGAGGAGGAGCGTGCAGCGAGACATACTTTGGCGATCATGCTTTGTGCCATGCGGAGAATCTTACGCCCTGATTCGCAGCCTGAGCGGTAATCGTCCACGCGGCTCTTCGAGCGCATGATACGCCTTGTACTTTGAATGAATTCCGCATCGATCGTGAAGAGTCTTTCATTGAAAATGAGTTGACAGCGCAAGCCCCAGAGCGAAGACTTGAACTTCAGGAACAATCAAAAATATGGCCACTCTGACCACACCGACGACCAAAGCAGCCGCCAAGCCTCCCACGACGAACAAGCACCTTATCCGCTGGGTGGAGAAGATGGCCGATCTCACGCAGCCCTCAAGCATCCACTGGATCGACGGCTCGCAGGCGGAGTACGACTACCTCTGCGACAAGCTCGTCGAGGCGGGAACGTTTCTCCCCCTGGACGATAGGAAATGGCCCGGCTGCTTTTACGCGCGCTCCTCGCCCAACGATGTGGCGCGCGTGGAAGACCGAACTTTCATCTGTTCTCTCTCGCGCGACAATGCGGGACCGACGAACAACTGGGTCGATCCATATGTGATGCACAAGAAGCTCAAGCAGATCTTTCGCGGGTCGATGCGCGGGAGAACGATGTATGTGCTGCCGTTTTCGATGGGGCCGATCGGCTCGCCGATGTCGCAGATCGGCGTGCAGTTGACCGACTCCGCCTACGCGGTCGTCAATATGCGCATCATGGCGCGCATTGGCAAGGATGTCTTCGCTGAGATCGACAAGGACGTGAAGCGCGTCGTTCCGTGCATGCACTCGATCGGCGCTCCGCTGGCGCCGGGGCAGAAAGATGTTGCATGGCCATGCAATGACGAGAAATACATCGTGCACTTCCCGGAGACGCGCGAAATCTGGTCGTACGGCTCGGGGTACGGAGGCAATGCGCTGCTGGGGAAGAAGTGTTTCGCACTGCGCATCGCCTCCAACATTGCGCGCGACGAAGGCTGGATGGCCGAGCACATGCTGATCCTCGGCGTCGAATCTCCTGCGGACGCAGCGGGCAAGACGGAGAAGACTTATATCGCCGCTGCGTTTCCGTCGGCGTGCGGCAAGACGAATTTCGCCATGCTGATCCCACCTGCCGGATTCGAGGGGTGGAAGGTTTCGACGGTCGGCGATGACATTGCGTGGATCAAACCCGACGCGCAGGGGCAGTTACGGGCGATCAATCCGGAGACGGGCTTCTTCGGCGTTGCACCGGGGACGAGCGAACGCACGAATCCGAATGCGATGGCCACGCTGAGCCGCAACAGCATCTTCACGAACGTCGCGCTGACGGTGGGCAAGGATGGCAAGCCCGATGGCGGCATCTGGTGGGAGGGCATGACACCGGCTCCGCCGGCGCATCTGATCGACTGGCGCGGCAATCCGTGGACTCCAGCGAGCCCGACTCCCGCGGCCCACCCGAACGGCCGCTTCACGGCGCCTGCGGTGCAGTGCCCCAGCATCGATCCCGACTGGGAGAATCCGGAGGGCGTGCCTATCTCGGGGTTCCTGTTTGGAGGACGGCGCGCGTCCACAATGCCGCTGGTCTACCAGGCGTTCAACTGGTCGTCGGGCGTGTATACCGGAGCGACCATGGGCTCGGAATCGACCGCGGCGGCGGGAGCGCCTGTGGGCAAGGTTCGCCGCGATCCGATGGCCATGCTGCCGTTCTGCGGATATCACATGGGCGACTACTTCCGGCATTGGATCAAGATGCAGCGTTCGCTTGCCACCACGCCGCGCATCTTCCACGTCAACTGGTTCCGCAAGGACGAGGCGGGCCGCTTTCTGTGGCCGGGCTACTCGGAAAACATGCGCGTCCTGAAATGGATCGTCGACCGCATCCGCGGCCGTGCTCAGGGCAAGGAGACACCCATCGGCTGGACGCCTTATTTCGACGACATTCAGTGGACCGGCCTGAACGCGCCCGAGGATGAACTGCGCGCAACATTCGAGCAGCTCCAGCATGTCGATCCGGCGGCCTGGAAGCGCGAAGTGATGGACCATGAAGAACTTTTCATCGCTCTCCACGACCATCTGCCCGCCGAGATGATCTATGAGCGTGAGCTTCTGATCTGCAGGCTTTAGGGTTGTAAAATCATGGGGTCGCAGACCAGTCCCAGTGATGTCAAAAGGTAAATCCGCGCCCTTAGTTTTCCGCGATTTGCCCTTGACGTGCTGCACATTCCGCACTACTCTATGGGAGTGGTCAGACTCCCTTCGGGTTGAGTCGATCACAACGAAGTCCACCCACTTCGTTGCATTACCGGAATACCCACGCAACAGCCCCCACCGCGCTGCGTGGGTTTCCTCTTTTAAGGCCCGATTATTTCTCTGGCGGCGCTTGACGTACCCCCTCCAAATCCTTTATCCTCACTAAATGGGATTGATGCGTACCGCAGTCTGTATGTGTAGCTGTTGCCTTTGTTGTATGGGCAAGAGCCGCTGCTGCGCTGGTGCATCCCCCTCTTAGGCGATTTTAGAAACTTCGAAGCCTTAGAAATTCAGGAGCCCACGTATCAGCGCTAAGCGCGATATGTGGGCTTTTCCTTTTGCCCAAAAGATCAGCAACTGAACAGCAGCAAAGCAGAATCAGTGAGGATTAAATGGCACCGACCAATAACAATCTCCCCGCGAACCGGCACTCCAGACTGCCGATCAATGTGGACCTCCTCGCCATCGGCATCGCGCTTACGCTCGCCGCTCTGATCCGCTTCGGCGTGATCCACCAGATCAGCTTCTAAGAGGATTCTTCAGAGCGCCGGAATCCTACGCCGGTGGCCGCCGTCCAATGTCCACGCAAACCATCCCGATGCCGGTCGCAACCAGAGTGCCCACAGCCTCGCAGAGTCTCCTTGCCACCCTTCCCGGCATTGGTCTTCTCTTTGGCATCGGCCTGCTTGGCAAGCTGCTCGAACACACCTTTGCCGTTCTCCGCACAGAACATCATCTGCGGCTGCCGCAGATGGAGTACGTGCTGTGGGCGATTATTCTGGGCCTTGTCATCTCAAATTCTGTTGGCGTGAGCCGCATCTTCCTTCCCGGCATTGCCACCTACGAACTTTGGCTCAAGCTGGGCATCGTGCTGGTCGGCGCGCGATTCCTGATGCAGGACGTGCTGCACATCGGCGGCCTTTCTTTGATGCTGGTTGCTGTCGAACTTGTCCTCTCGCTCTCGGTGATGACACTTTTGGGACGGATTTTTCGCTTGCCGCCGAAGCTGACGAGTCTGTTGGCGATCGGGTCGTCGATCTGCGGCGTCACTGCCATCATGGCGGCCCAGGGAGCGATCGACTCCGACGAGGAAGACACCACCACTGCCATTGCCGCGATTCTGACCCTGGGAGCCATTGCACTCTTCAGCTTTCCTGCGATCGGCCACTCGCTGCACATGGGTCAGCAGGCGTACGGCATCTGGGCGGGACTCGCTGTCGACAATACCGCCGAGTCCGTGGTCACCGGCGCACTCTACGGGGACGAGGCCGGCCGCTTCGCGATTCTCGCGAAGACCGCGCGCTCCTCGTTCATCGGATTCGTAGTGCTGGGCTATGCCGTTTACTGGGCCTCGCGGGGCAAGGCCGCCGTGGTGGAACACAAAGGCCTTTTCCTGTGGCAGAAGCTTCCGAAGTTCATCCTCGGATTCCTGGCGATCTCGGTGCTGGCCACCGCTGGATTCTTCACCCACTCCCAGCTCAACAGCCTCTCGAACCTTTCACGGTGGGCGTTTCTTCCCGCGTTCGCCGGAGTGGGACTGCGCACCAATCTCAAGGATCTGGTCGGCCAGGGCTGGCGGCCGCTTGTGGTCGGAGTGCTCGGCGAAATCTTTATCGCATTGCTGACTCTTGGTCTCGTCTACTGGAGCTACAGCCACGGAGTTCCGCGATGACGACCTTCACTCGGCTCAGCATAGCTGCACGCTGTTGTTGTCGCCCTTAGCGAGAATACGCAGCCGCGCGCAAGCACGCCTGAAACGCAAGTCCAATTTCGCATATATTCGCGAACCCCGCGCGCCCACCGCCCTAAGGAGGACCACGTGATCCGCAACACCCGTACAATTCTTTCTCCCCTTTCAGCCATCATTCTCGGCCTTCTCGCGTCGACCTTCGCATTCACCGCGTATGCGCAAGTCGTTGGCGGAACGATCTCCGGTACTGTCACCGACGCGACCGGTGCGGCCATCCCCAACGCTGCGGTAGTAGTCCACAACGATGAGACCGGCAACGAGCGCCGCATGACGACCGGGGCCGATGGCCGCTACGCCGCACCCTCGGTCCCCGTGGGCAGCTATACCGTCACCGCCAGCGCCGAAGGCTTCAATGGCCAGAGCCGCTCCGGCATTCCCCTCTCCGTGGGGCAGTCCCAGAATGTCAATCTTGCTCTCGCCGTGTCAGGCGTTGCCGAGACGATCACCGTGCATGACGCTCCTCCGATCGTGAACATATCAACTCAGCAGACATCCGGCCTGGTCGATTCGCGCCAGGTGAAGGAGCTTCCTCTCAACGGTCGAAGCTACGACCAACTGGTCACGCTGAACCCCGGGACCGTCAACTACACGGCGCAGCGCTCAGGGTCGGTGGGTACTTCGAACTCATCCGTCGGCAATATGTTTGCGGTCTCGGGCCGGCGGCCGCAGGATAATCTCTACCTTCTCAATGGCGTCGAGTACACGGGCGCATCCCTGATCAACGTCACGCCGGGCGGCACCAGCGGTCAGCTTCTCGGCGTGGAGGCTGTGCGCGAATTCAACGTTATCTCCGATACCTACTCGGCGGCCTATGGCAAACGCCAGGGAGCGCAGGTCTCGATCGTCACCGCGAGTGGGACCAACCAGGTGCATGGCTCTGCCTATGAGTTTCTGCGCAACTCGTTCTTCGACTCGCGCAACTACTTCGACCAGGCGCGCATTCCGAACTTCCAGCGCAACAACTATGGCATCGCGCTCGGTGGCCCGATCAAGCGGGACAAGCTCTTTCTCTTTGGCAACTATGAGGGCTACCGGCAAAACCTCGGCCTTTCCGACGCCACCTTCGTCCCCAACTCCGCCTCTCGAGCCGCCGCGGTTGCGAGTGTGCAGCCACTGCTTGCGCTCTTCCCTATCGCTAACGGACCGGACATCGGCGGCGGACTCGCGCTCGCCTACTCGAACCCGACACAGCACATCAACGAGCAGTTCGCCACTTCGCGCTTCGATGCGAACCTCACCAAGAATGACCTGCTATTCGCCGTGTACACCATCGACGACTCCACAGCGCACTCTCCCACGGCGAACCCGCTCGCATACATCGATGAGAGCCTGCGAGAACAGGTCGCCAGCGTTCAGGAGCAGCATGTCTTTTCCTCCCGTCTGCTGAATACGGCTCGTATCGGCTACTCGCGCGCCTCTTTCTACTTCCTTGGCGGCACTACGCCGCTGAATGGAGCAACGGTGCCGGGCTTTGTGGCCGGCCGCCCGGTCGGGGCTATCGTCGTCGCTGGTTCCACTGCTTCCAATGGAGCCTCTCTGCTCTCCGGCGGCGCCAATGTCGGCTCGAATAACGCTGTGTCGCGCAACCTCTACACAGCCGACGACCACGTCTTCTACACCATTGGGAATCACACGATCGAAGCCGGTGGCTGGGTCCAGCGACTCGATTCCAACGACAACCTCGCGCAGAACCAGTATGGTCAGGCGTCGTTTGCCGACGTGCCCAGCTTCCTCCAAGGGAAGATTAAGACATTCACCATCGTTCCCAGTCCTACTCCACTTAACTGGCGCACTTACCTCGGAGCCGCCTACCTCGAAGACACCTGGCACGTCGTCCCGCGCCTGGAGCTGCGCGTGGGCTTCCGCTCTGAATCAACATCGGGTTGGAATGAGCGGAACGGCCGCGCCGCAAACTACGGCTTCACGAATGGCGTCATCAACTCGACGCCCACCGTCGGGCACTCTGCCCTGACCGGGAACCGCGCCCGCTTCCTGCCACAGGCCCGTATCGGTATCGCGTGGGACGCCTTTGGAAATGGCAAGACCAGCGTCCGCGCCAGCTTCGGACAGCATTACTCTCTGCTCGACAATCTCAACTACCGGCTCGACCAGTCCGCCCCTTTCAACGCGACACTGTCTTACTCGGGAACAACGGTAGCCACGCCTACTTCCGGGGCGATTACAATTTCGCCGTCAAATTTCCAGCAGAACATCAGCACTCCGGCCGCTCTCTCGTGGACTCTCAGGATCGAGCAGCAGTTAGCCGCGAATACCTCGCTTACGCTTGGATACGTCGGTTCGCACGCGTACCACCAGATCCTTTCGGAGGACCAGAACGAGCCCGCCTTTGTCGTCTGCCCCGACATCGCCTGCACTACCGCGACCAATGGCATCGCACCGCCGGCGAATCTGGCTGCGGGCGCGATCTACTATCCGACGACCACCAAGGCGAACCCATCCTATGCCAACACGACTTCTTGGGTGTCGCAGGGAACCGCCTTCTACCACGGACTTGATGTTGACTTCCGCCGCTCGTTTGCGCACGGCGTCCAGTTCCGCGCCAACTATACGTGGTCGAGGAACCTCGACGACGGTTCTGCCTGGAACACGTCAGTCTCCGCCAACACTCCGGCGTTCGTCTCGGTCCCGCAGAAGGCCGGCCTCGACTGGGGTTCCGCAGCCACGGACGTCCGGCACGTGTTTGCCGTCAACGGTTCTTACGAACTTCCCTTCGGCCAGAACAAGACTTTCTTCACCCACCCGGGACACACCACCGAGCTCCTGGTCTCCGGCATCACGCTCTCGACCATCGCCAACCTGCAGACCGGCTTCCCATTCACTCCGCAGCTCGGGTACAACCCCACCGGCTCGGGCGACTCGCGCAATCCCGTTCGTCCGGACGTGAATCCTAACTTCCACGGAGCGCTATACACGAACGGCACGACCGCCCAACGCGCTGCACAGTTCTTCAACCCGGCAGCTTTCTCGGCGCCCGCATACGGCACGGTCGGCAACCTCCGCCGGGATACTCTCACCGGTCCCGGCTACGTGGACTGGGATCTCTCACTGTCCAAGTCCACGCAAATCACGGAGCGCGTCCGCACCCAGTTCCGCGCCGAGTTCTTCAATGTTCTCAACCACACCAACCTGCAAACTCCGCAGGCAACCGTGTATACCGCAGGCCCGACTCAGGGCAGTACAGCGGCCACCCGAAATGCTGTCCCCGTAGTCAGCCCGACGGCCGGAGTAGTCACGAGCACGGCGTCCACCAGCCGGCAGATTCAGCTCGGTTTCAAGCTTCTCTTCTAAAGAGCCGCGCACGAAAAATCGCCCACATCTCTGGCCCGAGATGTGGGCATTCCACACTGCCTTGGTCGATCAAACTTGTGAGCGCGTTCCCGTGGCTGCATCAACAGGAAAGGCGCTTAAGATGTTTGCGGGCGCAGCCAATTGCTGCGAACCGGGCTCTATTCGGGAGCCGCCCCAGAGATGAAGCAGGGGAACATCACTACCGCCAGGAACAAGAGCGCCATCACTGCTTCATGCATCATTGTCGGGGCCTCAGCTTTCTTGGGTGAGGGACTCACCAGCCCTCTTAATATCTCGCCTCCCCGCCGCGACGCACATCCCACCAAAAGACCATGCCCTAACACTTAAGTGTTAGGGCATGGGAGGAGACAAGTGCCGGTCGACCAATTGGGCCTTTGCAACGAGGAAATTCACACCCTAGCAAGGAGGCAGATCACGCGCTGGCTTCTTCCTTGCGAACAGGCCAAGTAGCGTTCTTAGTAGCACATACAACACAGGAATAAAGAAGAGGTTGAGGATTGTGGAGAGCAGCATGCCACCTACAACCGCTGTGCCTACCGAGTGCCGCCCCAACGCTCCTGCACCGCTCGCGAAGTAGAGCGGCATCACGCCCAGGATGAACGCGAAGCTGGTCATCAGGATGGGACGCAGGCGCAGTTCCGAGGCAATGATCGCCGCTTCGATGATCGACTTCCCGTGCTCCAGTTGCTGCTCGGCAAACTCCACGATGAGGATCGAGTTCTTCGCAGAGAGACCGATGAGCATCACCAACCCGATCTGCACGTAGACGTCGTCGCTGATACCGCGCGCCGCAACCAAACTGAGCGCGCCAAGCACGGCCATCGGCACGGCCAGCAGGATGATGAACGGCAGGAAGAAGCTCTCATACTGCGCCGACAGCGTCAGGTACACCACCAGCAGTCCAAGCCCGAAGATAATGATCGCCTTGCCGGCAGACTCCTGCTCTTCGAGCGCGAGCCCTGTCCACGAGAACGTCATGCCCGGCATCTTGACCTTGTCGAACAGCTTCTGCATGTTATCGAGGCCCTGCCCGGAACTCAATCCCTCCGCGGGCGACCCGTCGATCTCGGCCGAGCGGAAGAGATTGTAGTGGTTGATCACCTGCGGCCCGGCGGTCTCCGAGAGCGCCACCAGGTTGTCCAGCGGGACCATTTGCCCCGCGTTGGAGCGGACATAGTATTGCCGCAGATCGGCAGCGTTGCGCCGGAACTGCTGATCGGCCTGGACATAGACGCGGTACGAACGGTTGTTGAAGTTGAAGTCGTTGATGTAGCTCGACCCCATGAACGTGCCCATCGCGGCCGTAATCTGCGAGAGGGGAACGCCCATCGCTACAGCCTTCTGCCGGTCGATGGTGACGTAGAGTTGCGGGTCGTTTGCCGTGAAGGTGGTATTGAGGTTCACCAGGCCCGCGGATGGATCGCGCGCGGCGCCGACCATGGTGTGGGCAATGCGGTCGATGTCCCCGAATGTATTGCGTCCTCCGTCCTGCAGGATGAACTGGAAGCCGCCGACGGTGCCGATACCCTGGATCGCGGGCGGCTCAACGGCGAAGAGAATCCCGCCCGGAACCGCAAAGAGCTTCTGCGCATTTCGCGCAACGATGTCGTGCGCGGAGTGCCCCTTGCCGAGCTTGGTACGATCGTCCACAGGCTTCAAGGGGGCGAAGATCAGGCCGGAGTTGGGTGAGCTTCCACCTGCGAGCGAGAAGCCCATTACGGAGAATGTCCCGAATACATCCGGGTCCTGCGCCACAATCTTGGCGCCCTTATCGGCGAAGTCAGTGGTATAGCTGAGCGACGCGCCCGGCGGCGTCTGCACCAGGATCATGAAGTAACCCTGGTCTTCTACCGGGACGAAGGCGGTCGGCACATGGTTGTACATGTACACCGTGGCGCAGAGGCCTCCCGCAAAGATCACCAGGAAGGCGTACCGCATCCTGACCACCCACGCAACCGCGATCGCGTATAGCGAGATGATTTTGCGGATGACGGCTTCTATCGGGTTGAGCAGCACCCCAAGCAGGCCGGTGGGCCGAGTCTCGGGACGCAGGAAAAGCGCTGCGAGCGCGGGCGAGAGGGTCAGAGCGTTGAATGCCGAGATCGCGATCGAAAACGCGATGGTGAGCGAGAACTGTTTGTACAGAATTCCGGTGGTGCCGGGGAAGAAGCTCACGGGAACGAACACGGAAATCAGTACAAGCGAGGTCGCAATTACGGCGCTGGTGACCTCGGCCATGGCCACGGAGGTCGCTTTTTGCGGGTCGTGAGCGCAATCCTCTTCGCCGGGCTCGCCGCCGGGAACTTTTATTCCTTCGAGGTGGCGCTGCACGTTCTCGATAACGACGATGGCGTCGTCGACCACAAGCCCGGTCGCCAGCGTGATTCCGAACAGGGTGAGCGAGTTGATGGAGAACCCGAATATCTTGATGAAGGCGAACGTCCCGATCAGCGAGACCGGGATCGTGATCGCGGGAATGAGGGTGGCGCGCCAGTCCTGAAGGAACAGGAAGATCACGATAATGACGATGACGATGGCTTCGCCCAGCGTTTTTTCGACTTCCACAATGGAGTCGTGAACCACGGTGGTGGTGTCAACCGCGACAAATCCCGTAAGCCCGGGGGGAAACGACTTCTGCAGCTCGAGCAGGACCGCCTTGCAGCGCTTGTCGACATCGAGCGCATTGGCGTTCGAGAGTTGCTGGACGCCGACACCGATGGCATCTCCCTGGGCGTAGGTGCGGTCACCGTATCGCAGGCTGGTGTTATAGGTTTCGGCACCCAACTCGGCGCGACCGACATCCTTCAACAGGACGATGCCGGAGCCGGCACTGGGCGCGCTGGCGGCTACCGAGCCAACCGGCGAGCTGGCGGCGTTCGACTTCAAGATGATGTTCTCGAACTGACGCGGATCGGAAAGCCGGCCGACCACGCGCACAGCCATCTGGTACGTCTGTTTCGGATCGGACGGTGGAAGGCCAAGCTGCCCCGCGGCGACCTCGACGTTCTGTTCCGACAACGCATTGGTGACGTCGAGCGGCGTCAATCCGCGCGCGGCAAGCTCGTTGGGATCGAGCCAGATGCGCATGGCATACTTGCGCTCGCCGAAGATGATGACGGCGCCCACGCCGGGAACGCGCTTCAACGCGTCCGAAACGTAGACGTCGAGATAGTTGGAGATGAAGGCGGGCGATAGCGAATGATCGGGCGACAGGAAGCCGGCGGCAAGGACAAAGTTGGAGTTGGCCTTGGTAATGGAGATGCCGGTGTTCTTGACCGTGGCGGGAAGCCGCCCCTGCGCGGTGGCTACGCGGTTCTGCACGTCGACTGCGGCGATGTCCAGGTTGTAGCCGGTGTCGAACGTGATGGTGATGGTCGAGGTGCCGTCGTTCGCGGACGTCGACGACATGTAACGCATGCCCTCGACGCCGTTGATGGCCTGCTCGAGGATGATTGTGACGGCGGACTCAACGTCCTGCGAGTTCGCGCCGACATAGTTGCAACTGACGACGACCTGCGGCGGAGCAAGCTGCGGGTACAAAGAGATAGGAATCGTCGGCAGCGACACAGCGCCGGCAAGCACGATCAGAAGCGCGCATACCGTGGCAAAAATGGGACGGCGAATAAAAAACTCAACCACGAAACTCTACCTTTCCTGTCTTGCTTGCAGGCCATTCCTGCACGCTCTGCCAAGTCGTATCTTGCTTAAATGCAAGGCCTCAGTGTTTTAGCTTCCGGCGTGCGGCGGCGGTCCCGAAGCGCCCAGCGGCTGCACCGGAACGCCCTCCTGGAGAAACTGAATTCCAGACAGGATGACGCGGTCGCCAGCGTGAAGTCCGGCAAGGACGGGATAGATATTGCCGATAGGTTCGCCCAGCGTCACAGAGACCTGATGGGCCGAGTATCCGGGCCCCTGTGGCGCTGCAACGTAGACGAAGCTCTGGCCGCCGACGCGGGTGACAGCGAGGATGGGAACCGTCGGCGTCTGGGATGTGCCCCAGGTAACACGGGTGTTGACGATCTGGCCGTTGCGCAGACGCTGAGCGGCCTTGGGAATGGGGGCCTTGGCGAGGATTCCCTGCAGGCCGTTGTCAACCTGCGGAGAGACGAAGTAGATGTTCGAGTGCGCAAGCACCGCGCCGCTCTCATCCACCAAATCCACCGGAAGC
>DASWCA010000089.1:0-4718 GCA_036390355.1 Acidobacteriaceae bacterium | reverse complement strand
GCCGTCGGGATTCTGGCCGGCAGGAATGGAGGTAATTCGCGCATAGGTCTTGCGATCGAAGGCGACCACCTCGTTGCCCGCTCCACCGGAGATGAATCCGACCTTGCCATCAGGGTCCAGCGCAATCCCGTGAGTCCCTTTAAACCCCGTGATCGCGCCGATTTTCTTGCCGGTTGTGGTGTCGACAACTTCAACCTGCGTGCCGTGAGTGATGTAAAGAACGTGCATCGACGGATCGGCGACGAGATAGTCCCAGCTGCCTTCGCCGCCGATCTTCCAGTGGTCAACGATCGAATACGTGCCCTCTGCGGCAAACGACCGAGCGGCGAATAGTAACGATGCGGAGAAGAAGACGAAAGCGATGAACGAGGATGTGAGCTGGGATTTAAGGCGCATTGCAGAGACTCCTGAGGTCGGCTCGTAATTTATGCAGACCATTCAAAGATAGCTGCTGTCGGCTTAAGGCTAACTGAAGACAAAGTTTCGCGTGCAGTCCGAGCCAGATAACGGAGCCAACTCAACTCAGAAAACTTCCAAAATGGTCATTCAACAATACAATCTGGAGGAGCGGCGGATTGTGCTGATTCCGAATAACCGAATGACCAGGAGTGGCAAAGAGCGATGGGCATCCCAATCCTCGATCCAAAGAAGCCCGGCGCAGCTGAGTTGGCCGGGCGAGCGGGAATTTGTGCGCTGACCGTAATGGCGAAGGTACCGCGGCCCGGCGCCGTGAAGACGCGCCTGTCGCCGCCGCTGACTCCCGAAGAGGCAGCAGAACTGAACCTGTGCTTTCTCCGGGATACGACGGAAAACATTGCAGCCGTGGTGGCGAACGAGACGACGCTCGGCCATCGTGTGGCAGGGTTGATCGCCTACACGCCGGTAGGCGACGAGGCCTTCTTCGAGGGGAAGATTCCCGATGGCTTTGCGCTGGTTGCACAGCGCGGACACGGGTTCGGCGAGCGCCTTTTGGCTGCCGCCGAAGATGTTCTCGCGTGCGGATACAGCAGTGTCTGCCTCATCGATTCGGATTCGCCAACGGTGCCGCGAGAGGCATATGAGCTCGCCGTGGCTGAGTTGGCGCGCCCCGGAGACCGGATTGTTCTCGGGCCGGCGGCGGACGGCGGATATTACCTGATCGGACTGAAGCAGCCGCATACGACTGTCTTTGAGAGAATTCACTGGAGTACGGAGACCGTAGCCGCCGACACCCGCGAGCGAGCGCGTGAGGTGCAAATCGAGCTTGTCGAACTGCCGTTGTGGTACGACGTGGACGACAACTCCACCCTGGACACTTTGAGAGCGGAACTGCTGGCGGACATGGCCCCGGGCTTTGCGACGTTGCCAGGCTATGCAGCGCCGCACACGCGAGAGTTTCTGCTGTCGCATGACGCCGTCTCGAATGCGGTGCTCTGGGAAGATGCGCCAGATGCGACGGCCGCGGAAACCCGGGATGAAGATCCGCTGGAGCGCACGCTGTGATGCAGAGCATTCCCCAGCCGGCAACGGCGCACGAGAGGCATCAGGAGCCTGTGATTCCCCGGGCATCCGGCATATCGTCACGGGCTGTGCTGCGGGCATGGCAGACGAACACGGCGCTTCTGCTGATCGGGGCGGCAATGTTCGTGTTGGCGCGGCAATTGGTCAGCGAGTACAGCCGATTTGCCATCGGCTTTTCCGGAGTATCGGGATGGGGAGCAATCCTGTACGTGCTTGCCGTCTGCGTGATTCTGACCCAGCCGGTCAACCGCTTCACGTTGCCGATTGTCGTTGTGGTAGCGATTGCGTGCCGCTTCCCTGCACTGCTCGCGCAGCCGTATCTATCCAGCGATATCTATCGCTATGTATGGGACGGAGTGGTGCAGCACGCGCACATCTCGCCATACCGCTATGTTCCGGGCGATCCAGCGCTCGCGTTCTTGCGGGCTCCGCATCAGGAGATATTCGACCATATCAACCGGCGAGACTACGCTCACACGATCTATCCGCCCATCGCGCAGATGATGTTTTACTTCATCACAGCGATCAGCCCGACCGTCACGTTTATGAAGACAGCGATGCTGCTGTTCGAGGGCGTGACGATTGCGGCCTTGATTGCACTGCTCAAGGCACTCGGACGGCGGTCGTCGCAGGTGCTTCTCTATGCATGGTGTCCGCTGCTGATCTGGGAAGTCGCCGGCGCGGGACATCTCGACTCAGCGGCGATGGCATTCATCGCGCTTGCGTTGCTGGCGCGGTTTCGCAGACAGCCGATCGCGACGGGAATCTTCCTCGGGATCGCCGTGATGATCAAGTTCTACCCATTGGTCCTGATTCCGGCGTTATGGTGGCGGGACGATGCTCCCACTGGCAGCGCATGGAGGATGCCCGCTGCACTGGCCGGAGTAATCGCCTTCGGCTACGCATGCTACTCGAGCGTCGGGATGAGCGTTTTCGGGTTCCTCGGCGGCTACGCGCAGGAAGAGGGACTCGAGACTGGTGCACGCTATTTTCTGCTCGATCTGGGACACAGAATCCCCGGGCTGCACGATCTGCCCACAACCGCATTCTTTGGATTCTGTGCCGCAGTATTTGCCGGATTGACCCTCTGGGCGTGGAAGACAGCCTGTCAGCCGGGCAGCGCGCGTGATGCATTTCTCGCTCCGGCATTCGCGCTGGCGATGGCGTTGATGCTGCTCTTCTCGCCGCATTACGCGTGGTACATTATCTGGCTGGTGCCGTTCTTCACTCTGGTGCCGAACTTGCCAACACTGACTTACCTGATGGGCTTCTTCTATCTCTATACGACGGCGCTCGCAGTACCTGGACCAAGAATGTTTTTGCTGAACGAGATTCTTTATGGAGCGACGCTGGCTGCATTTGTCCTCTGGATATCGGTGCGAAGGTGGTCAGCGCACAGAAGCCGCCTCCCGCTGCCGAACATCGGAATCGCGGCTTAGGCCAGGCGTTGCCCTTTCGCAGACGAAACTATTTCCCTGTTGCATCGTCTCCGATGTATAACTCTCTCGCGCGTTGCAGCACCTTTTCTCGCACGTGGATCTGTCGCGTTGCGCCTTCTTCCCCGTCAGGAGCACCTCCAATGGTTCCACGCGTTCGTTTCGCCGTCACCGCACTCGCCCTCACGCCGTTCGCTGCGCTTTGCCTTCATGCGCAGGGCTTCCAGCGTGACAACAAGCCTTCTGAAACCGGCGAGATGCCGCCGAAGACCTGGGTCGACAAGGACACTGGCCATCGCGTCTGGCGGGTCTCCGACGAGCCCAACTCAGGCGCCTTCTACTTCAACGTGAATGCCTTTACTCCTGATCACACGCAGATGGTCTACAACTCGCCGGAAGGCATTCGTGTGCTCGATCTGGCCTCGATGACGACCAAAATGCTGGTGCCGAATACTCCTCCGCCAGCGCCAGCCGTTGGAGACGCCGCTACGCCGGGACGAGGTGGCCGCAGCTTCGTTGGTGCAGCACGCTCCATCGTCGTCGGTCACAAGACCAACAGCATCTTCTTTACGCGGATGGATCCAGCGACGCGCGCGAACGCCGTCTACAAGGCTGATACGCACACGGGTGAGATTCGCAAGCTGATCGATCTCCCGCCGCGGGTCAGCATCTCCAGCGTGAATGCAGATGAAACGCTCGGCGCTGGAACCTACAACGAGGCGGACGTTCCGGGCGGCGATCCTAACGCGCCCAACGCATTTCTTCCCGCACCGGCAGGAGGCCTTGGCCGTGGCGGCGGAGCGGGAGCAGGCGCCCCGGCAGCAGCAGCCCCAGCGTCTCCTTCGGCAGCGGGAGCGCAGGCTGCCGCGGCGAATCCAACGCTCGGAGGCGCCAATGTGCAGTCCGACGACAAGGGCGCGATGATGGAGCGCCGTCTGGCCGCGCGCATTCCCGTGGTGCTGTTCACGATCCGGCTCGAACCGGGCCCGAACGGCGAGAAGCCCGGTACCATCAAAATGCTTCTGCACTCGACAGACTGGGTGAATCATCTGCTCTTCTCGCCGAGCGATCCGCAGCTGTTGATGTATTGTCACGAAGGTATGTGGCAAAAGGTTGATCGCATCTGGCTGATCCACACAGACGGCACGCAGAACACGCTGATCCACAAGCGCACCATGGCGATGGAAATAGCAGGCCACGAGTTCTGGGGTCTCGACGGCAAGACCATCTGGTACGACTGGCAGTATCCCAAAGGTGAAGATTTCTTCGTCGCCAGCTACAACCTGGAGACGCACAAGCGGGTCGCCTATCATCTACAGCGCAACGAGTGGTCGATTCACTTCAACCTGACCCAGGACCTCGATCTGTTCTGCGGCGACGGTGGCGATTCCGGCCAGGTTGCCGAGGCGCCCGATGGCGAGTGGATCGAGCTCTTCCGGCCGAAGATGATCGGCGGAACCGAGGGCGCGCTCAACGGGCCGGACTTCTTCCAGCCGGGAGTCTTTCACTCCGAACATCTCGTCAATATGGCCCACCAGAACTACCGTGCAGAGCCGAACCCACGTTTTTCGCCGGACAAGAAATACGTGTTCTTTACGAGTAATATGTTCGGGCGCAGCTATGTCTTTGCCGCCGAAGTTGCAAAGGCTACTGACACGCACGATGCTGTGTCCACGCCTGAACTTGCAACGAAGTTCAACCCGATTATGCCGACGCCGACCACGACGCAGAAGTAACGCAACAGTGTGAATCGCGCCGCACAGAGATTCACCGTCAGGAGCA
>DASWCA010000088.1:0-4801 GCA_036390355.1 Acidobacteriaceae bacterium | reverse complement strand
CGCAGTTCATGGGCTTCTACGACATGCTGATTAAGGGCGCGGTGAACGTTGGTATTCACGGCGAGAACAGCGTGAATGAAGACTTGTTCGTCAATGTATTCGTCATGAATACGAACGGGTTTCGCGGGGCCGAGTTCTTTCCGGGAGCGATCAACAGTTGCGAAGTGTACTTCGTAAATGGCGGCATCCAAGGACCATTTTCGGGCTCGGCTCTGTTCAATTCAGGAAGCTATGTTTCGATTTTCGGAATGCACTTTGAGACGCAGCCAGTAAGTGGCCCGAGTTACTCGGACGGTGCGTCGATTGTGGTGGCAGACGGCCATTTGTCGGCGACGGCTGCGGAGATGGCGATGCCGATCCTGACTACATTCACGACGACGAGTCCGGTTGTACAGATTTCCGGCTCGCAGCTTGGCGACGTGACTCTGAGCGCGAACACGCTGGGGTCCATTGTATCGAGCAATGCGAAGAGTATTACGAACAACAGCTCCAGCGTAACGCTGATTGGAAACACTTCGTGGGGCGGCATTGCGCTGATAAATACGGTCACGGTTGGCAATCTGACGATGGTGCCGAGCAGTGGAACGGGACAGACGATCTGGTCGCAGGGCGGCGTGCAATCGTTTGCGATTACGCGGGCCTCGGGAGGATCGCGGTTCACTTTGGGCAGCGGATTTGGGGTGGGATTCGCGACTTCGGGAGTGGGGTCGGAAGACACCTACCTGTCGAGAGATAGCCTGGGGGCAGTGAGGGTCGGAAGCACGAACGGCGGGACGGATGGCACGTTCAAAGCGGCGAAGTTCTACGCCGGAGCTGCGACGTGGACGAGCGGGAGCGGCGCGCCGACGGGCAGTTGCACGAATGGCTCGATGTATTCAAGGACGGATACCGGGACGGTCTACGTTTGCCAGGGAGCGGTGTGGGGAGGCGCGCAGGCAACTTCGTTTGCGGCGACGACGGCGAGTATTGGCGGCTCGGCACTGGCGGTGGGGTGTGGGGCTGCTGGCGAAGGAGTAGAAGGGCGGAGGTTTCGCGAGGTTGGCGAGGTTTCGCAAGGTTGGCGAGGTTTCGCAAGGTTAAGAGCAAGAACATCATGAGGAATGGGGAGTGTGCGTCGAGACAAGAGGTCCTTCGCGTTGCTCAGGATGACACCTCAATCAACATCAACATCAACTGCAACCGCAACTGCAACTGCAAAAGCAACTGCAAAAGCAACTACAAAAGCAACTACAAAAGCAACTGCAAGAGCAAACAGCAACTGCAAGAGCAAACAGCAACTGCAAGAGCAAGGGCGACTACCCCATTCTTAAACTCGCATAGGGCAGCGAGTTTAAGGATGGGGCAGCCGGTTGGTTGATGAGGTGGAGAGCGCCGCCAGAGATGGCGGCGTTGTTTTGGAGGAGATGCGATGCGCGGTGGGAGATGGAGTTTGGTGCTGGTGGCTGGAATTCTTTCGGGGGCGTGCCTGGCGGGGTGTTCGCAGCAGGATGGGGTGAAGGCGGCGACGACGATTCATGCTTATCTGCCGGCGGTGATGGGATTGGCGAATGACGCTTCGATGATGGCGGAAGCCTTGGACCCGGCGGAGGCTTCGACACTACGGGCGGTGAGTGCGAAGGTGCTGACGGAGTTGCAGGAGTTGGAGGCGGTCAGCGGAGCGTATGTGGCGGCGCCTTCGGCGGATGGGTGGTCGAGGCTGGGTGCGGTGGTGGATTTGCTGGTCAGCGATGCGGACGAAGGGTTGCTGGCGGCAATGGCGATCAAGAATCCGGAAAGCCAGGCGCGAGCGAAGATCGTGCTGAGTGCGCTGGATGCGGCAATGCATGTGGTGGATGGATACATGATGTCGGCGCGGAGTCCGCAGCAGGCGGAGGCGGTGGCGGCAAAGCGGGTGGTCCATCTGCAGCAGGTGGCGCGCTGCTGGACGCCGCAGGAGCGGCAGAAGGTGGGGCAGGCGTATGGCGTGGGGAGCGAGGATTGGCCTGCGGTAAAGGCGTGGGCAGCGGAGGCAAAGACTTCGATTGCGGAGACGCCGTCTGCGACGCCGCTGACAAGACCAGGGCTGGGATTCTGAGCGCGGTGAGGTGATTGGTGGCGGTGAAGACGCGGGTGGGGGCTTCCAGTACGAGGCAGCGGACGAAGGGCCAGGCGACGGATATGGAAGCGTTGATGGCCTTGGGAAAGAGGCTGGATAAGAAAGCGGGGCTGGGGAAGTATCGCGAGGTGCTGGCGGAAAGCCTGCTGAAGGTTCGCAACAAGAGCGGAGAGATGGTGGCGCTGAAGGCGAATCCGGCGCAAAAGGAATTTGAATTGAAGTGCGGGCCGAAGAACATTGTGCTGAAAGCGAGACAGATGGGGATCTCGACGTGGGTGGCGGCGAGATTCTTTCTGAGCACGATTACGAGGCCCGGCACTTTGACGGTGCAGGTAGCGCATACGCAGGAGGCGGCGGAAGAGATCTTCCGCATGGTGCACAGGTTCGTGGAGAACTTGCCACAGGACCTGAAATGCGGAGCGCTGAAGAGGTCGAAGTCAAACCGGAGGCAGTTGGTGTTTCCGGGGCTGGACAGCGAGTATCGCGTGGAGACCGCGGGCGCGAACGCTGGAAGGGGACTGACGATCCAGAACCTGCACTGCTCGGAGGTGGCACGGTGGGGAGCGAACGCGGCGGATGTGTTGGCATCGCTGCGAGCCGCCGTGCCGCCTGGCGGGGAAATTGTGTTGGAATCGACGCCGAATGGATTGGGCGGATGCTTCTATCGCGAGTGGCAGAGGGCGGGCGAGACGGGATATGTGCAACACTTCTTTCCGTGGTGGATCGATCCGGGATACAGGATGGATTACGGGGCGGAGGAGGAACTGATGCGGAGCCCGCTGCAGGAAGACGAAGTGCGGCTGATGAGGGAGTTCGGGGTGGATCGGGCGCAGATTGCTTTTCGGCGTCAGGTGAAGAGCAACTTCGGCATGCGGGCGGCGGAGGAGTTCGCGGAAGATCCAGCGATGTGCTTTTTGGCGAGCGGCTCGGCGGTGTTTGACACTGGGAAGATTGAGACACGGCTACACTCGGTGGCGGCTCCGCTGGAAAGGCGCGAGAATGGCCGCATTTTGATATGGCTGCCGTCGGCAAAGGGAAGGAAGTACATTCTCGGGGTGGATGCGGCGGGCGGTGGGTCGGGCGGCGACTATGCGTGCGTCCAGGTGATCGACCGGTTGAGCGGGTTGCAATGCGCGGAACTGTATGGGCACTACACTCCGGAAGAGCTGGCGGCGCAGGCGGCGAAGCTGGGACGCGAATACAACGACGCGCTGATGGTGGTGGAGCGGAACAATCATGGTCATGCCGTGCTGGCGATGCTGGAACGGGTGGAGAAATATGCGCCGCTGTATGGGAACCCGAGGTATTCGGGGTGGGTGACGACGGCGTTGACCAGGCCGACGATGCTGGAGCGGTTTGGGGCGATATTGGTTTCGAACCCGGAGCTGTTTGAGAGCCGGAGATTGCTGGAGGAGTGCAGGACGTTCGTGCGTCGCGACGATGGAAGGATCGCGGCGGCCGAAGGGGCGCATGATGACGCGATTATGGCAATGGCGATGGCGTTGGCGGTAAGGGATGGGGGGTAGGGAAAAGGTTTCGCGAGGTTGGCGAGGTTGAAGAGGTTTCGCAAGGTTGAAGAGCAACAGCAAGAACAACAGCAGGAGCGAAATCTTGGAGCGCGCTTCGCGCGGTCTTTGTTAGGACCCACATGCGCTTGCCAAAAGAGGCAAGCGTATATGGGGCACCCGCTGCGCTTGGCACCCGCTCGCGGAGAACCGATGCGGTAGAGTATATCTTTGAGCTAAGTTGAAAGCGGGAGCGTTAGGTTGGCGGTGGCGGCAGTACAACACGTTAGAAAGATGCGGGGAGGGGCGCAGAGTCATTTGATGCGTTGCTCGGACGGGTACTTCTACGTTGTGAAGTTCCAGGACAATCCGCAGCATACGCGGGTGCTGGCCAACGAGATGCTGGCAACGCGACTGGCGCAGACGGCAGGACTACCTGTGCCGGCGACGGAAGTGGTGGAGGTCGATTCCTGGCTGATCGAGCACACGCCGGAGCTGAAGTTTGAGCTGGTTCATGGCTCGAAGGCTTGCACGCCGGGATTGCAGTTTGGATCGCGCTTTGTGGTGCCTCCGATGGAAGGGATGATTTACGACTATCTACCGGAGCATCTGCTGGACCGGGTGAGGAACCTGGGGGCGTTTGCAGGAATATTGGCGCTGGATAAGTGGACCTGCAATGCCAATGGGCGGCAGGCCGCATTTTGGAAGAAGAGCCGGGAGCGGAAGTTTACGGTGTCGTTCATCGACCAGGGATACTGCTTCAACGCAGGGGAGTGGTCGTTTCCGGATTCGCCGCTGCGCGGGGTTTATGCTCGCAACGATGTCTATCGCGAGGTGACGGGCTGGGAAAGTTTTCAGCCTTGGCTGGGCAACATCGAAAGCATGGACGCGCAAAAGATATGGCGATGCGGGGAGGAGATTCCTCCGGTTTGGTATGGCGAGAGTTGCGAGATGGAACAACTGGTAGAGACCCTGGTGCGACGAAGGTCGCGGGTGGCGGAGTTAATTCTCCAATTCAGGAATTCTAGCCGGGGTCCATTCCCAAAGTGGGTGGATGTGGTGAATTGAGGAATGGATACGGGGAGAATTTCGGGACGATGTGGCAAATTGCGGCAGAGGGTGTAAGGTCGAGCGAGTGACAGAGCAGAACGCATTAGGCGGGGCAAACCCCGAGGTCCTTCGCTTCGCTCAGGATGACACC
>DASWCA010000087.1:0-12666 GCA_036390355.1 Acidobacteriaceae bacterium | reverse complement strand
CGGGCGCGGCTACGGCAGAGACGCTGATCGGCGCGCTGGCAGTTCCCTCGGGCCGGCGGCGGTTCTTATCCTGCTCGAAGGGGGAGAACGCAGGACGCGCGGGGGCCGCGGCGGATTGTGCAGCGGGAGTCGGCCTGCCCGGCGGCGCGGCTGTGCGTGGAGTTGTCGTGGATGTCGTGGGGCGGCTGGTGTTGCTGCCTCCGCCGACCTGACTGAGCGCCTCTTCGATCGGCAGCAGGCGGCGCAGGTGGACGAGCTTGAGCAGTCCGAGTTCGAAGTGGAAGCGCTGCTCTTGTCTGTACCCCAACTCGTCGAAGGTTCGGAGCATGACCTGCAGAAAGCGCGTCAGCTCTTCTTCGCTGAAGCGTTCCGCGGTGCGGGCGGCGCGGCGCTGCTCGTCCGCGGAGATTTGCAGGAGTTCGTTGCCGATACCATCTGCCGATTCGCCTTCGGGCGAGAGTCCGGCCACCTTGGCGATGAGCGCATTGCGCAGGTAGCGCACGCACTGGCGGGCAAGCTGCGCGGGGGAGTTGCCGGCGTCGAGGAGCTGGTTGGCCACCGTCATCACTTCGGCGGAACGATTCCCGTCGACAGCCTCCATCATGCGTTCGAAGACGGCGTTGGGGACGGTGCCCATCAGCTCGCGAATCTGCTCGGCATCAAGGCGCGAATGGCCATCTTCTATCGGAGCGGAGGCGATGGCCTGATCCATGATGGAGAGCGCGTCGCGCATGGAGCCGTCGCCCGCCTCGGCGAGCAGTGCGAGGGCGCCCTCATCGGCGGCGACGCCTTCGGCGGCGGCAATGCTGCGGAGCTGGCCGAGGATATCGACGAGCTTTACGGCGTGGAAAGAGAAGTGCTGGCAGCGCGAGCGGATGGTCTGCGGAAGGTCCTCGGGCTGCGTGGTGGCCATCATGAAGACGATGTGGTCGGGCGGCTCTTCGAGCGTCTTCAGCAGCGCATTGAAGGCGGCGTCGGTGATCTGGTGCGCCTCGTCGAGGATGTAGATCTTGTACTTGTCGCGCGCCGGGCGGTAGCGTGCGGCATCGCGCAGCTCGCGGATCTCGTCGATGCCGCGGTTGGTGGCTGCGTCGATCTCAATGACATCGACGGCGTTGCCGGCGCGGATCTCGGTGCAGGATTCGCAGACCTCGCAGGGCTCGGCGGTTGGGCGCGCGGGCGATCCGATGGCGTTGCGGCAGTTGAGCGCCATGGCCAGGATGCGCGCGATGGTGGTCTTGCCGATGCCGCGGTGGCCGCTGAAGATGTAGCCGTGCGCGATGCGGTTCTGGGTGAGCGCGTTCATCAGGGTCACGGTGACGTGATCCTGCCCGACGACATCGGCGAAACGTTGGGGACGGTATTTGCGGGCTAGTACCTGGTAGGCCATCGACGAGATTGATTGTATCGCCTGCGGGGAGGCGACACGTACAATCAACCCCACATGCCAAGCCTCTTCCCGCTGAAACCCACGCACGCCCCGGTCAAAAACTACTGCTGCGATCTCGCAACTGTCCTGGCACGGGAAGGTGCCATACGAACGGAAGCTGGCCCTTTCTTCAGCGATCCGAAGTAGTCCAGCCCTTCACCCGATGTAATCAGATCAAAAAGCTCACTCTTCACCAACTTCAGCTTTGCCTGCACTTCAGCGAACCTTCGTTGAAGAGCCACATTGTTCGTCTCCCGTGCGTAGTCCCTTATCTGGGTAATTCCCGCACCCACAGTTAGCCCGTCCGCACATATGAAGTACGGTTTCTTCGATATTGGCACTTCGGCACGATTTCTAAAAATAGCTTTCCATTCCGCAAATAGTTGGTCCACAGCTTTAATTAGACCAACCACGCCCGATGATGACGCAGAGGCGCAATAGGGCTTCATGGCTTCCGACCAGAACGATTGTGAATCGAGCGGCGTCAAGGGATTTCTTACAACTAATTCAGGTGCCCCAGATACTGGATTACCGGATGGGAATGTGGTCTCCACACACTCGTTTTCAGCGTATCCGATTGCAAATGCTGCTTGGAACAGACGCGCTTCATTGCTCGTGGGAATCCGAGGTTGCCAGAGGTCATCCGAGTCTATCCACATTGGGTAGGGATGCTGAAGAAAAGTTCTTGCAAGCGAATACCAAAAAAACAGCTTCTTGGCAGACTCTAAATCCTTCGCGCAAAATCCTCTGTTGTCGGGGGGACCTGAAAAGCAACGATTCTTCTTCACATCCATAAACTGGCAGTTCAAACGAAACCATGGTCTATCCGGTATCGAACGCTTCACCCGGCATGGCGTGAGATCATCCATGAAGCCAATAAACCCACCGTCAGCTTCGCCATATGCCTTTTTGTTCTCTTGGCGTCGATCTCCCTGGGGTAGGCCGCCCACGCAGTTTTTATCCAACTCACTTTTGCGGCGACTACGTTTGAAATCTAGCATTGTTTCGCCGGTCCATTCACGGATGCTAATCCGCTCCTGTCCTAGCTGCACCTGTTTCGTCAGCGTATGAGCCGATATGTCTTTGCAGGCCCTTTCTACCTCAAGTGGATCACTCCACGGAATCGCAGCTAACTGCTTCTTAGTGAGCCATGTAAAGTCCTGCAAAGGAATGTCTCGTTCTCTATCTAAGGTGGCATCCTTACCCTTGTATTTCCACATCGTAAACGCCACTGGCCATGCGCCTTTGATGTCAAAGAACTCACGCCCGTTTACAAGCATCCCACCTACGTCCTCAAAACTCCCAAGCATTTCTGATCTGATCTTTGAAAAGATCGATCTTTTCGTAAGCCAAGCCGACTTCGTGAACAGCAACAACAAGGAGTCACCCGGAAGCCCACTTGAATCGGCAGCCTCACAGATTAGCTTCATCTGGGCCAAGAAGCAGCAATAGCGTTCACTGCCCGCATCATTGCCGGTGACTTCTGTGATTGAATCGTGAATCGCATAAGCAATTGCGGCGGCCGATTGGTCATCATCACTCCGATACGGAGGGTTACATAGGAAGGCTATCGGTTTATCAGGTTTGTGGCCCTTTTCCTTAAGGTATTTTGTGATCTCTCGTAGATAGTCTCTTGCACTTCGATCAAGGAAGTTGAGGCCGATGTTTTCCGATACTTTCGGCACCACGGTGAACTTGCCGTGGTGCCACTGATCGCCTCGCATACGCCGCTCTACTGCGAAGAGAAGTTCCGGTTCAATCTCACTGACAACCTTGTGGCGAATCTCGAGCGGCGAACGCCAGTTAGTAACGAGATTACCGCTACCGCAGGCCGGGTCAATTACCAAGTAGTTCTTGCCCACGTCAGGAATTTGCCTTTGCTCCCTAACGAACCACATGGCGAATTTTGAGAGATAGGGATCGGTAAAGAACATGCCATGCTTCACACGAAACCCTCTATCGACTGCATCTAACGCTTCATCGTACCTAGCGAAAAAGTCATCAACGTTCTCGTCGGAATTTAGGTGAATTGTGCGATTTTCCACGAAGTCTTTGAAGAGGTTTCGTTTAGCAGCGACCAAATTGGTGATTATCTCGCCACCGAGGGCAGCTTGATCGTTAGTCCTTTCACTCAATGTGACTGTCGAGTTTTCATTCCAGGAATAGACCATGCTGTAAAAGGCACGGACAGTCTTGACCGGATACTCAGGGTCAAAGAACTCCTTCATCTCTCTTAGGGTCGATACGAAATTAGACGGCGTAATCTTCAGACGAACCCTGCGGCCTAGCAGGAGAGAATCCTCGAAGGTTGTGATCCTCCCGATAACATCGGCGGGATTCGACAGGAAGAGGCTACCAGAGAGTTCAGCCCCGTTCCAAACGGCGAGCTTTAGGAGTTCGTTTCGCCTCCCCATATATTTCTTGGCCAGTTGACTTCCGATAGCGTTAGGAGCGCCGCGTGTGGCCAGCACCTCATCTCGAATTTCTTGGGCTATGTGATCTACATGCCACAATGCCAGGAAATCTTTCGCACCAACAACGATCTGGCTAAAATCCAGACCGGTATTTCTGTAGGCTAGAGCCTGAAAGAACCCACTGAGCCAATCAATGGTCCGCCCCTTCAGTTCCAAAACGAAGGAACCAGGGACATATCCATCGGCATGATTGGCTTCCTTTTGCCGGGTGAATTTATCGCCATACAGATTGCGAAAATACGCGATTGCCAGATCTTCGTTTGCTTTCTCTTGGGGTTGGGTTAAATATGCCAACAAGCCCCGCATTGGGGCCGGAATGTCTTCCGCAACCTGAACAGTGGCAGGCGAGTACTTCTTCAAACTCCGCTTTGAGATACTCAGCGTTCCCTCCTATTGACACGGAGGGCCAGTATGCACCACCTTTGGTGCAAGTGAGACCACACGAAAAGGGCATGAACCACAGATGATTATTAGCAGTTGCTAAAACACAACTAGATATGTGGGGTGGCTTTCCAAGAAGCCCAAGATGCAGGGTCTATTTAGGCCTACGTCGATCACATGAAGCTCTCGAAAGACAAATCCGAACTCTGCTACAACGACTCCTGCTCCTCCATGGCATCTCCGCCGCCCTCGAATGAGTCATCGACAAGTTAGCTGCCCATTCACGAATCCGATACCACACCTGTGATCCAAATCACATCATCGACGCCCGATAACCTATAAACTCAGGGTGAGACAGAATCCACCAGCCTCAGGCTTGTTGTCTCCCAAAGCTCCAAATAAACCATAACTCCATTGTTTTGAAGATTTTGAAAATTATCTCCTTTGTTTTCAAGATCCTGCAAAATCAATGGCCGGTAAGTGGTTTGTTTGGAAGATTATGCAGAAATCGATACCGGGGGGTACACCATGTCGGCATCAATTCCAGACCGCAGTTGCGACCAGACCTGTCCAGACCCAGGTCCACACCTAAACAATTACAGAAGCGGATGGGTGGCGCGATTTCGGCTCGTGAGAAGCAGGCGTCGGCCTTCAGTCGCCGGCACCCTTGCGTTTGGCGCGCCGCGCGCGGCGCTTGAGTTCCGTGTCGGAGAACATCGTCCCGCGGCAGACATGGGTACCACAGTAGCAATCCTGGTCGTCCTCGTCCGAATCGTGGAGGTTGTACTCGTAGGTGAGTTCCTCGCCGGCGGCGATGTCGCGGATCGCGCAGATGAAGACGCGGCCGTTTTCGTCCTGCTCCGTTTCGCAGTTCGGGTCGCAGCAGTGGTTCAGGAACATCGCAGTGCCGAATCCGTCGATGACCTCGTCGCCGGTGCAGGCAAAGAGGTAGGTGACGAAGCGGCCCTCATAGCGCTCATCCGCGGCGGCTTTCGACATGCGCGGCCCGTCGTACTCGCAGATGCGGACGCCCTTCTTGATGGGCCGCATGGTGTAGCATCCAGCGGCGTGAATGGACGAAGAACGGATAACGAGACCGGGAAGCATCATGATGGGCTGACTATAACAAACGCGCAATGTGGATTTTGATGGGGGAGATTTGCCCGCGACGCAACCGGGCGCCAAAACGTCTAAACTGGGAGAGGAGGCAATGGCGATGCGAATCCATCTCGGTGCGGTTCTGGCTGCGGGCGTTTGGGCGGCTAGTCTTGCGCTCCCTTGCGACGCGCAGAATAAGCCGGCCGATCCAGCGCCATGCACGGTTGCGCCGCAGCCTGAGCCGTGCGGAACTACGCCGGCCAAGCCGAGCGCGACGGAGAAGTTCCCGTTCCCGGGCACCGGCGGGGCATCGAATGCCCCCGCGCCGAATGCTCCTTCGCCTAGTCTCAGCGGCGTTCCAGACGCGCCTGAAACGCCCTCGAAGCCGGCCCCGGCGGCAGGCAAGAAGGATTTCCCGTTTCCCGGGGACGACAGCAAGCCCGACGCGAATGGCAGTTCGAGCAGCGGCAGTTCCAGCAGCAATTCCGGTGACGATCCGCTCCCCGGCGATCCCGGCGCGAATCCCGACACCAAGACCGACGGCAGTCCGGCGCTGAAGGACAAGGGCAGCGACGGAACCCAGACTCAGCCCGGAAGACACATTCTGCACCGGGTGAATCCGGTTGGCACGAAACTTCAGACGGCTGACGAGCGGGAAGCCGAGGATCTTGACATCGCCCACTTCTACACCCAGACTGGCGACCTGCAGGGCGCTTATCTGCGCAGTCAGGATGCGGTGAAGACGATGCCCGACGATCCTGCCGCTCATTTTGCGCTGGCTGAAGCCGCGATGAAGCTGAATAAGAAGGACGAGGCGATCGCCGAATACGCCGCCTGCCTGAAACTCGATCCGGACGAGAGGCAGGCCAGGAACTCGCGCAAGGCGTTGGCGCGGCTCAAGCCTTAAACCAGATTGCCTTCAGGCTGATATTCAGGTCAGACGAGTGCGCACGATCGAAATTCCCGGAGCTTCTCTCGCCCCGAAGGGTGTCTGGGGAATAGTTGTGCCGGTCGAATCCGTGGATTCCGACTCGTCCTCATCCAGGTCGAGTTCTTCGTCGACGCGCAGATACCTGCGCATGTAACGCAGGGGTTCTTCGGCGACGGCGAGTTCACGCAGATGGTATCGCCAGGCATCGTCCCGGGTGCTGCGCCGGGTGTATGCCTTGCGGTTAACGGTGCCGATGGTGCCATCTTTTTTGCGGCGGGTGAAGGATTGAGTGGGTACCTGGAAGGTGATTCGTTCGCCGGCTTTCCAGAAGCTGGATGCAAACTCGTGCGAAAACAGGAGCGAGTAATAGCGCCGCTCGGCGCACAATGTCTCCACTGCCTGGCGGGTCGTCTCCCAGGGCAGTCCAAGTTTTCCGATATACCACTTGCGGAACTCGAAGCCGTTGGCGCGGGCCTGTGCGACGAGCAGGTGCAGCAGTTCTATCCGTGTCATAAGCCGGCCGGTTTCCTGCGCAAGAGGATACGTCCTTTTCCGTGCGAAGGACTGTGTGCGAGCACACATTGCAAATCTATCTAAAATTATCGGCCCAAATTGCGAAATCGTTGTGGCGGGAGCATCATACTGGTATCCCCCGGGCCGCACGGAGACCTTGGGATTGCACGATATTGCCGGTCTGAAGCGGCGAAAGCCGCCATTGAATACCTACCTCACAGAGCCTTAGGTTCTTAGGAGATTGCTGGCCATGGCTATTAAGTGTCCGAAGTGCCGTGAACCCAACATCCGGAGATCGCATCGCAGACTGCTGGACTTTTTTCTGAGAAGCATCGGCATGGTGCCGTTGCGCTGCAATGTTTGCGAGCATCGCTTTTTCCGGTTCCGCAGAAGTTTGACCAGTAGCTGAGATACCGCCGAGCTTTTCCCGGGTCGCACTTTTCTGCCGACGAATCTCCGCCCGCGCGGAACGGCGGGACAGGTGTGGCTGCCTCCATTCATTTGCGGCTGCCGGGAACTTTCGAACTCCCACCTCGTCCATTGTCCGGGGTAAAGTAGATTGTGTGGGTTTCGTAAGTTGAGACGGTTGCACGGACAACAGTTGAACAGGATTCGCACGGGGGAGATTCGGCCCGCGCCCAACGCCCGTACCGGGCGCCTGGTGTGCTGCTTCGGCGCCGGCATCGTCGCGCTGGGCCTGCTTGCCAACGGTCTTCCGGCATCCGCCACCCAACCCCCCGCTCCAACGCAGCCCAAGCAGAGCGAGTCGTCCCAGCACACCGATCCGCTGAACCTCGACCCCGCGGTCCGCGAGGGCTACGACCGCTTCTACATCCTCGACTTCGAGGGCGCGTTGAGCCGGTTCGAGTCGGTGCTCAAGGAGCATCCGCAGGACCCGATGGCCTACGGGTATGTCCAGATGGCGACGGTATTCCGCGAACTCTACCACCAGGACCTGCTCGATACGACGTACTACGCGCATGACTCGTTCCTGACGTCAAAGCGGAATGTGCCTGTGCCCGCCGCCACGCGGCAGCGCATTGAGAGCCTCACCGACGCGGGCATCAAGCTCTGCGACGACCGCATCAAGGCCGACCCCGACGACAAGAATGCCTACTTCGCCCGCGGGTACATTCGCGGCATTCATGCGGCTTACATCACGCTGGTGGACCACAGCTTTGTAGCTGCGGCGCGCCAGGGATACGCGGCGCGGGGCGACTCCGAGCAGGTGTTGAAGATCGATCCCGAGTACGCCGACGCGAAGATGGCCATTGGCATCCAGCAGTTCGCGGTGGCCAGCCTGCCGCGTTGGGTCCGCATGCTCGTCGGCATTGTGGGGGTGGGCGGAAACAAGCAGAAGGGGCTGGACATGCTGCACCAGGCCGCTGCCCATGGAGTCGTGGCAGCGGTCGAATCGCGCACGGTGCTGTCGCTCTTTCTGCGCCACGACGCGCGGTATCACGAGGCGCTGGAAGTGCAGCACGGGCTGGCAGAGCAATTTCCTCGCAACTACCTCTTTCGACTGGAGGAGGCCAATCTGACCAAGGACGAGGGCAACGGGCCGGCGGCGATTGCGCTCTATAAAGTAGTGCTGGCCGACGCGGAAAGGCCCGGCTATTTTGTCGATCCGCGCGTGCAGATGGCCTGGTTTGGGCTGGCGGACACCGAGCGGGGGCAGAACGACATTGCCGACGCCGCGGAGAACTATGAGAAGGCGGCGGATCAGCCGAAGTGCAGCGACTGGCTGCGCAAGCGCGCGCAACTGAACGCGGGCGAGATGTTCGACCTGCTGCACGAACGCGACAAGGCGATGAAGCTGTATGAACTGGCTTCTGCTGGCGGCGGAGATCAGTCGCAGGCGGACAACGCCCGGCGGTTAATGAAATCGCCCTACACGGGCAAGTAGCCTGGAACTCCGGGTGCGTGGTTTGCGTACCGGAGTCTGGGAATGTGGCAAAATAAGAACTTCCCGGAGGCTTCGATGTATTGTTCTCAATGCGGAAAACCGATGGATCCGTCAGCTCGATTCTGCTCCGCGTGCGGCGCGGTGTCCCAGCCTGTTGTGGTTGGCCGAGCGCCGTTCCCGGGGCAACTGACCCGGCCGCGCTATCCGCGCATGATTGGCGGAGTCTGCGCCGGGTTCGCGTTGCACTACGGCTGGGATTTGTCGCTGGTGCGCGTAGTCTGCGCGCTGCTGATCGTCCTGACCGGTGTCGGCTTGTTCGCCTATCTCGCGGCGTGGATCATCATTCCTGAAGCTCCGTACACATTGCCTGAGCGCACGAACGCAGGCAGTACCGGCGCCAGCATTTGAGCGCTCGTAAGGGTACGGCTGTTGGGAAAAAGACTCCGGGGCTGGAGCCGGCTTCGCGGCCTTTCCGCTACCACGGGCGAGTGCTTTGCTGCGATGACGTGCCGCTGGATGAGCTTGCCGGGCAGCATGGAACGCCGCTGTACGTCTATTCTGGCAGCCAGATTCGCCATCGACTGTCGCTGTTTCAGCAGGCCTTTGCGGGGCGTCCGGCGACGATCTGTTATGCGGTCAAGGCGAGCTCGGCGCTGGCCATTCTGCGCATGCTTGCGGAACTTGGTGCGGGGTTCGATATCGTCTCAGGCGGCGAACTGGAGCGGGTTCGGCGGGCGAACAAGGCCGCGCTGAAGCGGGTCGTCTTCTCGGGCGTCGGCAAGCAGGTTTGGGAGATCGATGCGGCGCTGAAGGCCGGGATTCTGCTGTTCAACGTCGAGTCGGAAGCAGAGCTAGGACTGCTGGCCGAGCGGGCCGAGGCCTTGGGAATCCGTGCGCGGTTTGCGCTGCGTGTGAACCCGGATGTTTTCGCCGACACGCATCCGTACATCTCGACCGGGCTGCGCGAACATAAGTTCGGCATCGACATCGGGCTGGCGCGTGGGATCTATCGCAAGGCGCTGAAGTCGAAGTGGCTCGACGCGGCGGCAGTGAGCGTGCACATCGGCTCGCAGATTCGTGCAGTAGAGCCGTTCGCGGCAGCGCTGGCGCGGGTTGCGGGGCTGGTGGGCGATCTGCGCAATGATGGGCACGATATTCGCTATGTCGATGCGGGTGGCGGGCTGGGGATCGACTACAGCGACTCGCCGGCGGAGCCGAAGTTCGATCCTGCGCGAAAGGTCAGGGAGTATGCGGCGGCGCTGGGGAAGGTCGCGCTCGACGCTCACCTGCTGCTGGAGCCGGGGCGATTCCTGGTGGCGCAGGCTGGCGCACTGCTGACGCGGGTGCTGGTGGTGAAGAAGAATGGGGCAAAGACGTTCGTGATTACCGATGCTGCGATGAACGACCTGATCCGCCCGGCGCTCTACCAGGCGCACCACGAGATTCTGCCGGTGGCTAAGGCTGGTTCGACGGGCAGCGTGGTGGATGTGGTGGGGCCGGTGTGCGAGTCGGGCGACTTCTTCGCGCGCGACCGGGAACTGCCGAAGGTCAAGCCGGGCGACCTGGTCGTGCTGCTGGACGCAGGCGCATACGGGATGGTACAAGCTTCCAACTACAACACGCGGCCTCGTCCGGCGGAGGTGCTGGTGGACGGCACAGTGGCGAAGGTGATCCGGCGGCGCGAGACGTTCAGGGATCTGTTCGCGCCGGAGATTCTATAGTCCGCGTTGTGCGGCTAATTGCTCGTTCCGCAGACACACGGGCAATGGAAGCAGCAATCCACGTGTTCGGGCGATGCGCCGCAGCAGGGTATGCCGGATGGTTTTTGGCAGGGGCAATCGTGTCGGCGGCCGCAATTCAGGCAGTAGTAGATGGGCGGAAGCGGATTCGGCTGGCGTAGATCCGCTGTTCTCGGAGAAATCATGGGTTCTCCTTTCAAGGTTGCACGGAAGCCAGGGTTGCGTTGGAGGTCGAGAGAGTCTGCCGCTCTCGGCTGAATGCGGCGCACAGGCTTCAGGCCGGATTTTCCACTGGCTCCAGATGTCAAAAAATAGTCGCAGACGAGGGTCCAATTCGGTGATAGCGGTCACGTGTGTTTGCCCAACGCGACCGCACCCGTGGTTGAAAACAAAATCCTTCCCGATATATCGATCATCCAAGCGGTATGGCGATACCTGCTGGAACGCGAATTGGGCACGTGCATTTGAAGGTGGCGGATATCGATCGCGCACTGAAGTTCTATTGCGGAGTGCTCGGATTTGAGCTGATGCAGCGGTTCGGGCCGTCAGCCGCGTTTATCTCTGCAGGCGGATACCATCACCACATCGGGCTTAACACCTGGGAGAGCAAGGGCGGGCGCCCGCCGGCTTCGGGCACGACCGGCCTGTATCATCTGGCGATTCTGTATCCGACTCGCGCCGACCTGGGCTCGGCGCTCAAGGGGCTGATCGAGGCTGGGGTGCAGCTTGACGGGGCCGCCGATCATGGCGTTAGCGAAGCTCTGTACCTGCGCGATCCGGACCGGAATGGCGTGGAACTTTATTGGGACCGGCCGCAAGACTTGTGGCCGCGTACGCCGGATGGCGGGATTGCGATGCTCACGCAGGCGCTGGATTTGCAAGGGCTATTGGCAGCGGCCGATGACCGTGAAGATGTGGCGCAGAGCGTGGGTGAGGGACCGGAGGATTTGGGGTGAGGCGCTGTGGCCGTTACAGGTCGCTACAAGCGCGGGTAAGGAAGCGATCCGGGCTCACCGTCCGTGCTAAAATCGTACGTTGCGTGGGGCTTGCGGCGCTTTGCGTTTGGCGCAGAAATCGGCTCACTCAGACAGCCAAGTTTACTAATTCAAGGTTCAGAGGGAACACATGTCCGGCCATTCGAAGTGGGCAACTATCAAGCACAAGAAGGGCGCGACCGACGCCAAGCGTGGCAGAATTTTCACGCGTCTGATCAAGGAAATTACCATTGCGGCGAAGGGCGGCGGGGGCGATCCCGATGGCAACCCGCGTCTGCGGACGGCGATCCTCGCGGCCAAGGCAGAGAACATGCCGGCGGAGAACATCAAGCGGGCGATCCAGCGCGGCACGGGCGAGTTGGAAGGCCTGTCGTATGAAGAGATTATGTACGAGGGATATGGGCCGGGTGGCGTCGCCATCATGGTGCAGGTTCTGACGGACAACAAGAATCGAGCCGTGAGCGAGATTCGCCACGCCTTTACGAAGAACAATGGCAACCTTGGCGAGTCGGGCTCGGTGAGTTATTTGTTCTCGAAGAAGGGACTGATCATCGTCGACAAGGCGAAGGTGAACGAAGACAAACTGACGGAGATTGCCCTGGAGGCTGGCGCGGACGATCTTTCGGACGAGGGAGACACCTGGGAGGTGATCACTGGGCCGAAGGAGTACGACGCGGTGCTGGAGGCGATCAAGGCGGCAGGAATTA
Organism: Acidobacteriaceae bacterium; assembly: GCA_036390355.1. GTDB lineage: Bacteria > Acidobacteriota > Terriglobia > Terriglobales > Acidobacteriaceae > Edaphobacter. The sequence continues at coordinate 493 of DASWCA010000087.1, read as the reverse complement.
CGCCCGATCACGCCGAGGTGACGATGGTTGCGTCGACTTACCAGAAGCTGGAAGGCACGCAGGCGACCGCGATGATGCGATTGCTGGAGACGCTGGAAGACCTGGACGACACGCAGAACGTGTATACCAACTTCGATATGGATGAGGCTGCAATCGCCGCCCATGCAGGATAGGGACCACCACGGATGAGAACGGATTGAGACATATGCCTGTTTCGCAGTCGTCGAGTGGTGGGAGTTAGTGAGAGGCCGCCGAAATCCGGCGGCTTTCTTCTGTGCGCATTTCAACCGCAAGCAAGGAATGGAGCCATCTTTGGGTCGTAGGAACGATTTCTTAAAGCTCGCCCTCGGATTTGTGTTGCTTGTGCTGCCGGCCGCAGTCGTGGCTCAGTCGAGCTCCAGTTTTTTCGCTTCTGCCGGCCCTGTCGCGGGCGGCGCCCCCGTCGTCAATCCGGTTCATCAGGAAGTGAAGCCGTTTGAAGTTGGTGCGCTGG
>DASWCA010000086.1:0-16891 GCA_036390355.1 Acidobacteriaceae bacterium | reverse complement strand
ACCGACACCGCCCGCGAATGCTTGACACGCCCGATATACTTATAAAGTAGAGCAACAGGAGCGCGGCCTCGTGCCTGGCCCTGTCCTCTCATCCAGAAGACACCCGTGGGGGGCGCAAAATGGATTCCAATTGACCTGTCTTGCTCATGGCTGCTTTTGGCAGAAACGCGCCAAAATGGAGCTAACTCGTTTGTCTCCTGATATTTGACTATAACTATCCTGGAATCAAATATTTGCAGGAGCCGAAAATCGCAACTCGCTCTACCGCAATCACTTAAGCCTACCCCCCCCGGGGGGGTGCCACGGAAAAGGAGAACCAAAATGCAAGTCGATCTCTGCCGTCACATCAAGACCAACGGACTCCAATGCCGCGGCGCGACCCTTTGCAACTCGGTGTTTTGCTACCTCCATAGCAGAAGCCATGTGGTATCGCTCACAAGAAAGGCGCATACTGCGTCTAACGCTGTGCTGAGCTGCATCCTACGGCATGGAACGCGGCTCCTCGGGAGAAACATGATGCGTCTACGAATCCAGTTCGGCCTGGCCGCCCTGCTTGCCGTCGCGGTGTTTGTGTTCGCGACCCATTCTTACGCTCAGCAACCGTCAACGCCTTCAGACTCGACCGCGCCCGCGACCACGACACCGCCGGCATCGACGCAACCCACAACTCCCGATTCGCAAACCGGCCAGACCAAACCCAGCGACAGCACGACGCCGCCGGCAAGCACCAGCTCCGACAAGCCGGACATCGGTGTCTCGAACGATCCGCTGTCGACGAAGGGAACTGACAAGGCCGCTGCGGACAAGAAGGCTGCCAAGACCGACGCTCTTCCGTCCCCCGGCGAGGCGCTGGACCCTCATATCAAGAAGGGCAGCGAGGACGACGTAAACGCCGTCGGTACCCGAAACATTGGCGGCCGCGGCATGGGCAACTGGTACTCCACTAACTGGGAGATCGGAACCGGCAAGCAGTATTCGATGGAGATCGAAAAGTCGGCCCACATGGTTACCGATCCCGTGGTCGTCGAGTACGTCAACCGCGTCGGCCAGAATATAGTGAAGAACTCCGACTGCAAGGTTCCTTTCACCATCAAGGTGATCGACTCGGACGAGATTAACGCGATGGCGCTTCCGGGAGGCTTTTTCTACGTCAACTCCGGACTCATTATGGCCGCCGACGAAGAGGCTGAACTGGCCGGCGTTATGGCGCACGAGACCGCCCACGTCTGCGCTCACCACGCAGCCCGGCAGCAGACCAAGATGAACTACATGCAGATCGGGTCCATCCCGCTGATCATCTTCACCCAGGGGAGCTGGACCGGATACGGCATCTACGAGGCATCGCAGCTCGCGATTCCGATCACGTTCCTGCAGTTCTCCCGCTCCGACGAGGCGGAAGCCGACTGGCTCGGCCTGCAATACATGTACAAGGCCGGTTACGACCCGCAGGCGTTCATCCAGTTCTTTGAGAAGATCGACGCGCTGGAAAAGCACAAGCCCGGCACGCTGGCCAAGGTCTTCGCGGACCATCCGCAGACGCCTGATCGCATCGCTCACTCCGAACAGGAGATCGCCACGATCATGCCCTCGCGTCCTGACTATGTCGTCACCACGAGTGAGTTCGACGACGTCAAAACACGGCTTGCCCGCATTGAGAACAAGCGCAAGTTGAACGACAAGGGCAACGGCAACAAACCTACACTACGGCGGGTTGGCGGAAGCGGCAGCGATCCGAATAATCCGAGTTCGACCCCCGGCAACAGCGGCGATGATCGGCCAACGTTAGGGCGGCGCGACTAGGGCATTTAGAATAGAAAAATGCCCACCCAGAACACCGGCTACACCGACACCCACGCAGCAGCAGGGCTCGACACAAAGTTTCCTTCGATCGACACCTGGGCGAACCAGTTTCGCGGTTACGAGATTCTCGTAGACGACCCGGAATTCACGTCCGTCTGCCCAAAAACCGGCCTGCCGGATTTCGGCCGGCTCACGATCCGCTACATGCCCCGCGACCTCTGCATGGAGCTGAAGAGCTTGAAGGAATATCTCTTCACCTACCGAAATCTAGGGATCTTCCAGGAGAATATCGTCAACCAGGTTCTCGACGACGTGGTGAAGTCCTGCAATCCAGTGTGGGCGAAGGTGATTGGGGACTTCCGGCCGCGCGGCGGAATTTCGACGATTGTCGAGGCGACTTACCCGAGGCCTGAGATCAAGTAACGTTCTGCTTTAGCAGCGCGGCTCAATCCTGCTATTCTCCCGAGAGATGGTTGCCCCAATCAAGCGTAAGCTGCCGACTGCCTCCGTCGCCGGAGCGACCATTGCGCTGGTCCTCCTGACTGCGCTGAACTTCGTCAACTATATCGATCGCTACATTCTGCCGGGCGTGCAGGAACTCGTGAAGAAAGAGTTCCGGGTCTCGGACTCGCAGATTGGCTCGATAACTTTCTGGTTCTTCCTCACGTACATGCTTTCCGCGCCTCTGACTGGCTGGCTTGGCGACCACTTTCCACGCAAGCCGCTGATCATCATCTGCGCAGTAGCTATCAGCGCGGTCAATATTCTTACCGGCACGGTGCACGTATTTGGCTCGCTGCTCTTCCGCCACGCGATTCTGGGCATCGGCGAGGCTTCGCTGGGCATCTACGCGCCTGCGCTGCTGTCAGATTATTTTCCCGAGGACCAACGCAACCGCATCCTTACCATCTTCTACATCGCGATTCCTGTGGGGGCAGCCATTGGTGTTCTGATGGGCGAGACGGTTGGGGCGAGATTCGGCTGGCGCATGCCGTTTTACGTCTCCGCCGTCCCTGGCCTGATCATCGGCCTGCTGATCCTTTTCCTGCTAAAGGAGCCCGCCCGCGGCGCCAGCGATGCACAGCCCGAAGCGCGACCTGTTGCGGCTACCCGCACAAGCTTCGGAGAGGCGGTTTCAAGCAGCCTCCGCATGGTCGGAGATCTCGCCATCAATCCCCGTTACATGTACGCCACGCTGGGCATGGCGATGATTACCTTTTCGCTTGGCGGCATCTCGGCGTGGATGCCGAGCTTCCTTCAGCGTTCCGGCTTTTCGCCAGATTCGGTCGGCACGATCTTCGGTGCCATCATCGCTGGAGGCGGTCTTGGCGGCACGGCTGTCGGGGGATGGCTTGCGCAGCGCTGGCTTCGCACCAACCATCGCGCGCTCTACCTCGTTTCCGCCTGGTCCGCCGCGCTTACGGTCGCGCCTGCGCTGCTTTGCTTCTTCGGCCCGCGCGTGACGATGCTTCCGGCGCTTACCGCGGCGATGTTCCTCATCATGCTCGGCACTGGCCCACTGAACGCAGCCATCATCAACGCCGTGCCTGCGGCTGTCCGTTCCACTGCCGTTGCGATTGAGTTGCTACTGATCCACGCGCTCGGCGACACGCCCTCGCCCAAGCTCATTGGAATTGTCAGCGATCATTCGACGCTCGCTATGGGGCTTGGTCTTACTCTTGTGACGATGCTTATCGGAGCGGTTCTGCTCTTCATCGGCTCGCGCTACGAGCATCGGCTTCCGTCGAACCCTGTGGCCTGAGCGAGCACCTCGCCCGAACTGAAAAACTCGGCTTCTTTTCAGACGCAGTGTGGAAGTGAGATTCTATCCCTTCATGCACTCTTCGCACCTCATCCTTAACGTGATTGCGTGGGTCATCGGAGCAGCGTGGTTTTATAAGCTGATCGAGGCTGCGCGCGGAAGCCGCACGCTACCGAATCTGTTGGCGCCGGAGTATGACGTTGCGCCTGCGGGCATCCCATCCGTCGCGATCGTCGTGCCTGCGCGGAACGAGGCGGACAAGGTCGGAGAGTGTGTTGAGTCGCTGCTGGGCCAGGATTATTCGAATCTGCGTATCTTCGCGGTCGACGATCGATCCAGCGATCAGACGGGAGCGATTCTGGACACGCTCGCTCGCGCCAACAGAGCGCGGCTGGAGGTCCTCCATGTCACTCGATTGCCGGCGGGTTGGCTGGGTAAACCGCATGCGATGGCTTCGGCGGCGCGGCATGCCTCTGCGACTTTCAAGCCTGATTACCTCTTGTTTACCGACGCGGACATCATCTTCCGAGCCGACACGATTCGCCGGTCGGTGGCGCAAGCAGTGGCCAGCCAGGCTGACCACTTTATCGTACTGCCGACGACGATTGCCAAGAGTACTGGCGAGGGCTTGCTGCTGGCCTATCTGCAGGTGATGAGCCTATGGGCGGTGCGTCCCTGGCGCGTCGCCGATCCCAAGGCCAAGCGTGATGCCGTCGGAGTTGGGGCATTTAACTTGCTGCGCGCCGCCGCCTATCGGCAACTCGGAGGATTCGAGGCCGCTCCGATGGAAATTCTCGAAGACTTAATTCTTGGCCGCAGGGTCAAGCACGCCGGACTTCGGCAGCGCGTAGTGATCGCTCCTGGGATGGTGCGAGTGCATTGGGCTGCCGGAATGTTGGGCATCGTCAATGGCATGGGGAAGAATATCTTTGCGGTCTTCCGGTTTCGGCCATGGCCGCTGCTGGCCGCGACGGCTTGGATGGCGCTGTTCTGCGTTGCGCCGGTTGGCTTTCTCGGAATTTCCGGGACGCGCCTTCCTGCCGTTATCGCGCTGGTGTCGGTCGCCGGCCTGTATGTGCTTTCGAGCCGATGGAGCCGACTCTCGCCGGGCTACGCCGTATTGTTTCCGGTTGCCTGCGTGGTCACCATCTACGCCATGCTGCGATCGATGGTGATTACTCTGCGTCACGGCGGAGTCACCTGGCGAAGCACGTTCTACCCTCTGGATAAGCTGCGCAGCCACGCGGGCAAACAGCGCATCGAGGACGAATGAACTACCCACGGCACGAATATCGCAAATTAGAGCGGACCTTCAGCTCTTACGCAATACGGCCATCGTGCACATCCAAATCAGATCGAAAGGGCTGCGGAGCGACGTGCGGTAATATGGTAAGAGTGACGAATCTCGTCTGTGTCTGCCGGTTAATTACCCTTACTAGAGCTTTTACTGCAACTAAATGACGGGGTCCACTCGTCAATCTCCAGTAGCTAAAAGTTACATGGGGAGAGTTCTGCCCTTTATGGCCGCGACAGGAGAAATCTTTGCAATCCGATTCAAATCAGCCTCCGGTGGTCGGTTCCGACCATCAACTTTCCCCGTCGACTGATCCAGGAAAATCCCAACATAAGGGAATTCGAGCGATTGTCTGGATCGCTTTGCTGGGTTTCTTTGCCGCTGGATTTTTTCTCGTTCTGCGGCAGCACGACAGTACGGCGCAAAAGGCTGGGCCGGGCGGAGCCGGTGGCGGTGGTGGCGGCCGCCGTGGCGGTGCAGGTGGAGGAGGCGCAGTTACAGTCACGCCGGCAACGGCCAGGAAGGGAAACATCGGCGTCTACATAGAAGCCATCGGCACCGTGACGCCAGTGTATACGTCCTCAATCACGAGCCAGGTGAGCGGCATCGTGACCGAGGTTCACTTCACGGAGGGTCAACTTGTGCGCAAGGGAGCTCCGCTGATCGAAATCGATTCGCGCCCCTATCGTGCGACGCTGCTGCAGGCTCAGGGCGTATTGCAACGAGACGAGGGCGTTTTGGCGCAGGCGCAGATGAACCTCACGCGCTATCAGGCGGCGTGGGCGCGGAATGCGATCCCCAAGCAGACTCTCGACGATCAGGAAAAATTGGTTGAGCAGACTCAGGGTACGGTGAAGAACGACGAGGGTACCGTCCAGTTCGATCAGATCCAGGTCGATTTTTGTCACATCGTTTCGCCTATCACCGGCCGGGTTGGGCTAAGGCTGGTGGATCCTGGCAACGTGGTGCAGGCGAATGGGACCACGGTTTTGGCAGTGGTGACGCAGATTCAACCGATCACGGCAGTCTTTACCGTTGCCGAAGATACGATTGGACAGATCCAGCCTCGGCTGAATCAGAGGACGAAGCTCGCGGTCGACGCGCTGGACCGGACCGATCAAAAGAAACTTGCCAGTGGCACGCTGTTGACGCTCGACAACCAGATCGATACAACCACCGGGACGGTGAAGGCGCGCGCGTTGTTCCCGAACCAGGACTCCTCTCTCTTTCCTAATCAGTTCGTGAACGTCCGGCTGCTGGTGAACACACTGGTCGGAGCAACGCTGATTCCGACAGCGGCGGTTCAACATAATGGGCAAGCGGCATACGTGTATGAGCTGAAGGACAACAAAGCGCACATGCGGCCAATTACGGTTGGAGTAACCGAAGGGCAGACGGTGTCAGTCCAGGGCGTCAACCCTGGGGACGTTCTGGCGACCAGCAGCTTCGACAAGCTGCAGGACAACGCGCCAATCAGCATCGCTAACAAGCCAGCGGGACCACCCAGTGCCCGTGGGAGTGAAGCCCCTTGAGTCCGTCGCGTCCTTTTATCCTGCGTCCGGTTGCGACATCGCTGCTGATGGCGGCGATCATGTTGGTGGGTATTGTCGCTTATATTCAGCTTCCGGTCTCTGCGCTGCCGCAGGTTGACTATCCGACGATTCAGATATTGACGTTCTACCCCGGCGCGAGCCCTGATGTGATGGCCACCACGGTGACCGCGCCGCTGGAGCGCCAGTGCGGGCAACTGCAGGGATTGAGCCAGATGACCTCGACCAGTTCCGGGGGCAATTCGGTCATCGTGTTGCAGTTCACCCTGAACCTGGATCTCGATATCGCGGAAGAGGAAGTGCAGTCGGCGATCAATGCCGCACAGAGCTTCTTGCCTGCGAATCTCCCGGCGCCACCGATTTACAGCAAGACGAATCCCGCGGACGCGCCCGTGCTCACGCTTGCGGTCACATCGACCACCACGCCGCTGTCTCAGGTAGAGGACCTCGTCGACACGCGATTGGCTCCCAAGATATCGCAGCTTAGCGGTGTTGGGTTGGTCAGCATCAGCGGCGGACAAAAGCCGGCTGTGCGCGTTCAGGTGAATCCTACTGCGCTGTCGTCGTACGGGATCGATCTTGAAAATCTTCGAACCGCGGTGAGCAACTCGAGCGTCAATGCGGCGAAGGGAAGTTTCGACGGTCCTCACCAGGACTATCAGATCGATTCGAACGACCAGTTGGTCACGAGTCAGGACTACAAGAAAGTCGTAGTCGCGTTCCGCAATGGCGCGCCGGTGATGTTGACCGACGTTGCCAACATCGTCGACGGGGTAGAGAACAACGCCCAGGCGGCCTGGATGAACCAGACACCCGCGATCATTGTGAACGTGCAGCGACAGCCTGGCGGCAACACCATCACGGTGGTGAAGAGCATAAAGCGCTTGTTGCCGCAACTGGAAGCGAACCTGCCCAAGGGCGTTGTGGTGACGCCGCTTACAGACTTGACGACTGCGATCCAGACGTCGGTCAACGACGTGGAATTTGAACTGATGTTGACGGTCGCGCTGGTCGTCATGGTCATATTTCTCTTCCTTCGGAATCTTTACGCCACCATCATTCCCAGCGTGGCGGTGCCGCTTTCGCTGGTGGGTACTTTTGGAGCGATGTACGCTCTGGGATACAGCCTGGACAATCTGTCGCTGATGGCGTTGACCATCTCAACAGGGTTCGTTGTCGACGATGCGATCGTGATGGTGGAGAACATCTCCCGCTATCTCGAGGCCGGCGACTCTCCGATGGAGGCTGCCTTGAAGGGCGCCGAGCAAATTGGCTTCACGATTATGTCGCTGACCGTGTCGCTGATCGCAGTGCTGATTCCGCTGCTCTTCATGGGCGACGTGGTGGGCAGATTGTTCCGCGAGTTCGCGGTCACGCTTGCGGTGACAATCATCATCTCCGCAGTCGTTTCTCTGACGCTGACGCCGATGATGGCTTCGCGAATCCTGAAACATAATCCAGCGGCGCAGCAGGGTCGTGTTTACAAGGCATCGGAACGCGTATTTACATCGATGATCGCGTTCTATGGAAGGACGCTGAAGTTCGTTCTTCGCTACCAGACGGCCACTCTTCTTGTCGCGGTGGGCACTCTTCTTCTGACGGTGTTCCTGTACATCATCATCCCTAAGGGATTTTTTCCGGTGCAGGATACTGGCGTCATCCAGGGCATCACTCAGGCTCCGCAGACAATCGGCTCGACCGGCATGGCGGCGAAGCAGCAAGAGCTGGCCAAGCTCATCCTCGCGGACCCAGCGGTGGAGAGTCTCTCGTCGTTCATTGGCGCGGACGGCACCAACACCACGACCAACAGCGGCAGGATGTCGATCAATCTGAAACCGCTGGACCAGCGTGATCTGAGCGCGGCGGACGTGATCCGGAGATTGGGACCGAAGGTCGAGAAGGTCGAAGGCATCCAGCTCTTCATGCAGCCAGTTCAGAACATTTCAGTGGATGATCGTGTTAGCCGCACGCAATATCAATACACGCTGGAAGATCCGGACCAAAGCGAACTGAACTTTTGGACAGAACGTTTTGTGAACCAACTGAAGCAGTTACCGGAGTTGGAGGACGTCGCGACCGACCAGCAGACCGGTGGGCTCGCGATATCGCTGGTGATTGACCGGGTGACGGCGTCGCGGCTGGGGATTGCTCCGACAACCATCGACAATACGCTCTACGACGCGTTTGGTCAGCGGCAGATCAATACGATGTATACGCAACTGAATCAGTACCATGTGATTATGGAGGCTCTGCCGCAGTTCCAGCTCGACCCCGACAAGCTGAATCACATCTTCATTCAAACCAACGCCGCCGCGGGTACTACCGGAGCAGGCGCTTCGAGTTCGTCCGGAAGAGGTTCCACCTCAGCCGGATCGAATGCGCTTACGGCGTCCACCTTATATACCCCTTCGGCAAACACGCTTGCCCCGGCAACCCGAGTCCTTACCGCGGGGACGAGTAGCGCCAACTCAGCAGTCGCAACCGCAACGGCGCCAAGTCGCGCTGTACCACTGAGCGCAATCTCACATTTCGAGACGACCACCGAGCCGCTGTCAATCACGCACCAGGGACAATTTCCAGCGGCTACCGTCTCCTTCAACCTGGCGCCGCACGCTTCCCTCGGCAGCGCAATCGACAAAGTCGACAAGCTGCAAAAGGACATGAAAATGCCCGCGAGTTTGCAGGCAGACTTTCAGGGTACGGCAGCATCGTTCAGAAATTCGCTCTCAAACGAACCTCTCCTGATCCTCGCCGCACTTGTGACTGTCTATATCGTTCTGGGTGTGCTGTACGAGAGTTTCATTCATCCGATTACGATTCTGTCGACACTTCCCTCGGCGGGCGTGGGTGCGTTTCTGGCACTTCTCCTGTTTCGTCAGGACCTGAGTATCGTCGCCATTATCGGGCTCGTGCTGCTCATCGGTATCGTGGAGAAGAACGGCATCATGATGGTAGATTTCGCGCTGGAGCTGCAACGGCAGCAAGGCAAGGAGTCGACCGAAGCGATCTATCAGGCTTGCCTGCTGCGGTTCCGGCCGATCATGATGACGACGATGGCGGCCCTGCTGGGCGGCATTCCGCTTGCGGTCGGGTCCGGCATGGGAGCGGAACTTCGCAGGCCGCTCGGCATTGTCATGGTAGGAGGCTTGCTGGTCAGCCAGGTGCTTACGCTCTACACCACTCCGGTCATCTATATCTTCTTCGATAACCTGGGCCGCCGTTTCTCGGGCAAGCGTCCGGCCAAGCCGGTCCACGTCGATGAACTTCAGCCGGCGGGACATCCGTGAACATCTCTGCGCCATTTATCCATCGGCCGGTAGCGACCACGCTGCTGACGGTGGCGATTGCGATCGCGGGCGGCATTGCGTTCCAGGTGCTTCCTGTATCGCCGCTGCCGCAAGTGGATTTTCCGACCATCAACGTCGGTGCGGGACTTCCCGGAGCGAGCGCGGAGATTATGGCCTCTTCGGTCGCGACGCCACTGGAGCGACAACTAGGTCACATTGCCGGGGTGAGCGAGATGACGTCGTCGAGCGGCCTGGGCTCGACGAATATTACGATTCAGTTCGACCTCAGCCGCAATATCGATGGAGCCGCACGCGACGTGCAAGCAGCCATCAATGCTGCACGCACGTATCTACCTGCAAATCTCCCGGCAAACCCCACCTACCGCAAAGTGAATCCCGCCGACGCTCCGATCATGATCCTGGGGCTGACCTCGGATGTGTACGGTCCGGACAAACTTTACGACGAAGCTTCCACCGTAATGCAGCAGAAGATCTCGCAAATCGATGGGGTAGGGCAGGTGAACGCTGGGGGTGGCGCACTGCCCTCGGTCCGTGTGGAGGTGAATCCAACCAAGCTGGCGAGCTACGGCTTGACCATGGGGAGCCTCCGGTCGGTGTTAAGCCTCCAGAACTCGAACCTCGCGCGTGGACAAATTACGAATGGAAATGTCAGCGCCGACATCGTGGTTAATGGCCAGATATCGCATGCAGACGATTACAAGCCGCTGATTGTTGGTTATAACAACGGTGCGGCGGTGCATCTGACGGACGTGGCGGATGTCATCGATTCGATCCAGAATGTGCGTACTGGCGGCTACCTGAACGGAAAGCGTTGCGTCCTGTTGATCATCTCCCGCGAGCCGGGCGCCAATATTATCGATACGGTTAATCGAATTTACGCGCAGATTCCGTCGTTGAAGGCATCGATCCCAAGGGCGATCGATGTAACGGTGGTGATGGACCGCACTACGACAATCAAGGCATCCGTCCGGACAGTCGAAGTGACGCTGATGATCTCGATTGTGCTGGTCATCCTGGTGGTGTTTCTGTTTCTCCGCAATCCCCGGGCGACACTGATCCCGGCGGTCGCGGTTCCAGTCTCTCTCATCGGAACGTTCGCGGTGATGTACATGTTCGGCTACACGCTGGACAATCTGTCGCTGATGGCGTTGACCATCTCGACCGGCTTTGTTGTGGATGACGCCATCGTGGTGATGGAGAACATCTCGCGCCACATCGAAGACGGAATGGAGCCGTTTGCAGCAACCGTGAGAGGCGCGAAGGAGATCGGCTTTACCGTCATGACGATCAGCATTTCGCTGATCTCGGTCTTCATTCCATTGCTGCTGATGGGCGGCATCGTCGGCCGGCTGTTCCGCGAATTCTCGATAACGTTGTCCGCGGCGATTGTTGTATCGATGGTGATTTCGCTTACAACGACTCCGATGATGTGTGCCCATCTGCTGAAGAGCGAACACACCAGGGAACACGGCCGCGTTTACCTGATGTCGGAAAGGTTTTTCGAGTGGATATTGCGGCTCTACCGCGGAAGCCTGCGATGGGTTCTCGACAATCCGGGTCTTATTCTTACCGTCCTTCTGTTGACCATCGCGCTGAATGTGGCCATTGTCATCAAAATTCCGAAGGGATTTTTCCCGCAGCAAGATACCGGCCAGCTTAACGGCGCGGTACGTGGTCCGGAAGATGCTTCATTCCCGGTGATGAATGCCTCTCTGGTTCAGATTCAACGAATAATCAAGAGCGATCCATCGGTCAAGAACGTCATCGGGTTCACGGGCGGCGGCGGAGCAACCAACACAGGGCAGGTCTTTGTCACTCTGAAGCCGCTCGGGGAGAGGACCGCCAGCGCCACCGATGTCATCAACGGACTTCGACCGAAGCTCAACCGGATTACGGGCGCGTCCACTTTTCTTCAGGCATCGCAGGATCTGCGGATCGGAGGGCGCGGCGGCAACGCGCAGTACCAGTACACGATCCAGGCAGACAATGTGAATGATCTTCAGGTGTGGGGTCAGCGGCTGCTGGCACAGATGAAGATTCTTCCGGGATTCCAGGATGTTAGTTCCGACCAGCAGAATGGCGGCCTGGATCAGCTCCTGACCTTCGACCGGGTGGCAGCGGCGCGGCTGGGGCAGACCGCGAGTTCGCTTGATTCCGCGCTATATGCGAACTTTGGCCAGTCTCAGGTATCGCTGATTTATACACAACTGAACCAGTATTATGTCGTCCTTGAAGTCGCTCCAGAATACTGGGAGAGCCCTGCAGGGCTGAAGGATGTGTACATCCATCCGTCCGCATCCAATCCGACGGTTACCGGCAATACTCCGCTTCTGAACATTGCCACAGTTCGAACGAACACGACACCCTTGTCGCTGAATCACACGGGATTATTTCCATCGGTTACAGTGTCGTTCAATCTTGCGCCCGGATTCTCACTGAGCGATGCGACGTTGGCGATTGACCAGATGCAACAGCGCCTGGGAACTCCTCCGACGGTTCGAGGTTTTTTCGCCGGCACGCTACAGGCATATCAGGCGTCGCTGGGCTCGGAGCCGGTGCTGGTTGTGACCGCGCTGCTTGCGGTCTACATCGTACTCGGGATACTTTACGAGAGCCTGGTCCACCCACTCACCATCATTTCTACGCTGCCTTCGGCCAGCGTTGGGGCCATGCTTGCCCTGATGATGTTCAAGCAGGACCTGAATGTCATCTCGATCATCGGCATCGTCCTGCTCATCGGAATTGTCAAGAAGAATGCGATCATGATGATCGACTTCGCTTTGCAGGCAGAGCGTGAAGGCGGCATGAGTACGCAAGATGCGATCTTCGAAGCGTGCATGCTGCGTTTCCGGCCGATCATGATGACTACGATGGCCGCGTTGTTCGGCGCGCTGCCGCTCGCTTTCGGAACCGGGACGGGCTCTGAACTTCGCAGGCCGCTTGGGATCACCATTGTCGGCGGCCTTGTGGTCAGCCAGATACTTACCCTTTACACCACGCCGGTCGTCTATCTTGCTCTCGATCGCCTGCGGCTACGCGTGCTTGGGAAGCAGCACGACACCTTCCATTCCGAAGGCGGCGCGATTGGGGCGACCTCGGATTAAACTTTGATGATTGATGGAATGCATAGACCTATGACCTTTCTCCGCCACGCTCGCATCACCTTCGCACTAGCGGTTGTGCTTCTTGCCGGCTGCCGGGTTGGCCCGAAGTATCAGAAGCCGCCTGCGATGGCGCAGGCGCCGCCAGTCTCGTACAAGGAATCGCCGGCCCAGTTTCCGGGCTCGGATGGCTGGAAGGTCGCCCAACCGCAGGACGCGATGCTCCGCGGCAAGTGGTGGGAGATCTATAACGACGCGGAGTTGAATGCGCTCGAAGACAAGCTGAATATCGACAACCAGAACATCCGCCGCTTCTTTGCGAATTTTATGGAGGCGCGCACGCTGGTCGCGCAGGCCCACTCGCAGCTGTATCCCACGGCAAGTTTCGGGCCGTCGTACTCAAGGTCTCAGGCTTCGGCGAACGTCGGGACTTCGACTGGCGCGGTTGTAAGCAGGAGCCAGACGAACCTGACGTCGCTTCCGTTCGACGTTTCCTGGGAGCCGGATCTTTGGGGCAGGATTCGCAACCAGATCCGGGAGCAGCAATACAACGCGCAGGTAAGCGCTGCCGACCTGGAGAACGAGCGACTCACAGAGCAGGCCAGCCTGGCAATGTTCTTGTTTCGGGTTCGCGGTCAGGATGCGTTACGTGCAATCTTCGATCAGACCGTTGCGGACGATCAGAAGGCACTCGACTATACCCGCGCGCAGTACGAGACCGGAGTCGGCACAGAGATATCAGTGGTAGAGGCGGAGAATACGCTTCAGAACGCGCAGGCAGCCGCGATCAATGTTGGAGTGGCCCGCGCCCAATTCGAGCATGCGATCGCGGTGTTGATCGGCGATAATCCTTCCTCGTTTTCGATCCCGGTCAAACCGCTCAACGCTGTTCCGCCGCCGGTCCCAATCGGTCTGCCGTCGCAATTGCTGGAGCGGAGGCCGGACATCGCCGGATCGGAACGAACCATGGCTTCGGCCAACGCGGCTATTGGAGTTGCGGACGCTGCGTTCTTTCCGACGCTCACGCTGGGCGGGCAAGTTGGACTTGAAAGCTCAACGCTGAAGCACCTGTTCGATTGGTCGAGCCGTATCTGGTCGGTCGGACCTTCGGTCTCTCAGACTGTCTATGACGGAGGTTTGCGGCGTGCTACAGTCCAGCAGTTTACAGAGATATACAACGCCGATGTGGCTAATTATCGCCAGACGGTACTTACGGCATTCCAGCAGGTCGAGGACTTTCTCAGCGCGGTTCGTATTCTGTCGCAACAGATCCAACAGCAGGAGCAGGCAGCGCGCTCGGCGCAGCACTTCGTCGATTTGGAGTTAGCGCGCTACCAGACAGGGATCGATCCCTATATCAATGTCGTCACCGCACAGGCGACGCTGCTGAATGACCAGCAGACACTCTCAGCGTTGCATACGCAGGAAATGACGGCCTCGGTACAACTCATCGTGGCGTTGGGCGGGGGTTGGGACAGCACGCAGCTTCCAACGCCGGCGCAGGTATCCCAGAAGCTGACTCCAGCGGAAACAGGGATTCAGAAGTAGCGCTCCGCGTTCAACGCCGAAGATGAGAGCGGCATCGCGAGGCCGGTTCCCGGTCATAGCGGCGGCGTGCGTCGGTGAGGAAACCGATCAAATTGTGAGAGTGTTCTCATATCCGAGCGGGTCGTTTTGGCCACATGACTGCCTTTGTCTAAGTCGGGATGGAGGCAAACGTGATGCAGGTGACAACCGCGACCGGCGATGCGCTGCAACGCTATCTGGACCTTGCCACGGACCAGATGAAGCTGACGGCCGAGAACATGGCGAATGTCGACACGCCGGGATACAAGACCCAGGGCTTCGATTTCGCGCATGAATTCACGCGAGCGATAAGTTCGAGCTCATCTGTGCACGCATCCGTGAATGCCGGAAACGTCGATGGCCTGACGGCGAGACCGGACGGTAACAACGTCTCGATGGACCGTGAAGGCATGCAGCTTGCGAAGGCGCAGTTGGAGTTTCGTGCCGGGATTTCCTTGTTGAGAACGGAATTCTCGCGAGTGATGAGCGCGATCCATGCGGATAAGTAACCACCTCAGTAGAAGCGAATCCGTAGGGACGCGGGGGATGCGATGAATCTATTTGGTGTGATGGATATTAGCGCTTCGGCGCTGCAGGCGGAGCGAGTTCGTGCTGAGGTGGTAGCAGCGAACATGGCTAATGCAGAGAGCACTCGAACCGCGAAGGGTGGACCCTACCAGCGCCGGCATGTGGTCTTCCAGGAATCGGGTGGCGACGGTTTTGCAAGATCTTTGCTGAGTAGCGACCGATCGGAGAACAACAACGGCCTGGGATCGTCCACCGTGTCCGGAGGGGTTGATGTAGCGGCAGTACTTAGCGACCAGAGCGCGCCACTCGAACGGTATGATCCGCAGCACCCGGATGCGAGGCCGGACGGGTATGTGGCATATCCGGATATCAATCCACTCACAGAGATGGTGGACCTGATGGGCGCAACCCGCTCCTACGGGCTGAATGCCACGGCGGTGCAGGCGGAGAAAAGCATGGTGATGTCGTCGCTGGAGATATTGAAGTAGGAGGTGGCGCGTGATTGAAGGAATTGTAAGTGGATTGAGCGGGGCATCGACAGCATTTACCGGAGTGACTCCGAATTTGCCGGGGACGGGGGGAGCGGCAACTCCGTTCAGCGGAGTGTTCCAATCGATGGTGGAGCAGACGTCCGCACTCGATGCAAAAGCTTCGCAGGCAGTCACAGGGTTGTTGAGCGGGCAAGGCGTCGAGATCCATGACGCAATGATTGCGACGGAGAAGGCGGACATGGCTTTCGAGCTTGCGCTGCAGGTGCGCAACAAGGCGGTTGGCGCTTATCAGCAGATGATGGGAATGCAGTTCTAGCGAAGGACGAGATGGTGGGCTGGGAGTAGCGGTATGGCTGTGGCGGGACAATCGGGAACGGGACTCGCGCCTCCCGGTAACGCCGGATCTGGCGGGGCACTGGACCGGGTGAGCGCGTTGGCTGCCGATGCCCGCGGACGATTTCTGGCGATGCATCCCGGACGACGCAGATGGATGGGTACGTCAGTGCTGCTGATCGCAGCGATTTGCGCGGGGATGATGTGGTACGTGGGCAGGACCGATTGGCGCGTGCTTTTCTCCGGACTGGATGCCAAGGACACAGAACAGATTGCGCAAGAGCTCTCCGCGGCCGGCATTGTGTTCCAGATGACCCCAGACGGAAGCGGCGTAGAAGTCGCTGCGGACCAGGTCGACAAGGCGCGCATGGAGGTGGCCACGAAGGGCATGCCTCAGTCGGGCAGGATGGGATTTGAGCTGTTCGACAAGCCTAATTGGGTCGGGTCGGAATTCGATGAAAAGGTGAATTATCAGAGGGCGCTGGAGGGCGAGCTGGAGCACACGATCGGAACGCTGGCGGCAGTCCGGTCCGCACGAGTTCACCTTGTGCTGCCGCATGAGTCGTTGTTTGCCCAGGGCGAGCAGGCGGCGAAAGCTTCGGTGGTGCTGCAGTTGCGCCGGTCGTCGATGCCTCCGGAACAGGTGGAAGCGATCCGGAGCCTGGTGGCGGGAGCGGTTGAGAATCTAGCTTCGAATGACGTGGCGCTGGTCGATGCGGATGGGCGATTGAACCTCGCTCCGCCGACCCGCGGTGCGGGTGCCACCAATGAGCAGCAGGCGCTTGAACGAAATCTGGTGACGATGCTTGAGCCGACGGCTGGGGCAGGAAATGTGCGCGCGACCGTCAATGTGGCCTACGACGAGGGCAGAGTGGAGAAGACCGACGAAGTCTATGACCCGTCGCAGGCGGTGGCGCTGACGCTGCATAAGAGTGAGCAGACGATGGGACAGAAACCGCGCGCCGCGGGAGTTCCGGGCACCGCAAGCAATACGCCGGGAGCAGCTGTTCCGGGCAGCATCCAGGCGGCCGTGCCTCCGCTGATGCAAACGGCGGCCACCACTGCGCAGAAGGAATCAACTCTTCCCGTCTATCCGCAGAACGGATCGCAGAGTGGGGAGACAGCAACGGAGGAGACTGGGACCTATGCAGTGACTCG
>DASWCA010000085.1:0-5062 GCA_036390355.1 Acidobacteriaceae bacterium | reverse complement strand
GGCCCACGCATCCGTGGCGCTCCTGATGGAAGAGCCGTTTGGCAGTTTTGGCGCGTTCAACCCCACCGGCCACGCAGCGGTGTATCTGAACCACGTCTGCGCAGCGTCTCCCACCGAGTTGCGGCCATGCCAGGCCGGCGAGTACGGCGTGGTGATCAGCCGCTACCACAAGATCGGCAGGTTCGACTGGATCGCCGTTCCGCTGATTCCGTATCTCTACGCGGTGGATGACGCAGACGAAGTGCCCGCCTCCGTTGATCGGGCCCAGGTCGTCACCTTGCGCGACGCATACCGCAGAGAGCATCTGGAGGCAATCGCGCCCGACACCCGAAAGGGGACGGCGCCTGGCGGCGAGTGGGTGCAGCTTGTAGGGTCCTCGTACGACCGGACAATCCACGGCTTCGAGGTGACGAGTACGGCGGAGCAGGACGAACGCTTCATCGCCATCTTCAACGACCGCGGAAACGTCGGGCATTTCAACCTGCTGTTTCACAACTGTGCCGACTTTTCCCGCAACGTCCTCGACATCTATCTGCCCAACGCAACCCATCGCAGCTTTATCGCCGACCTGGGGCTGACGACCCCGAAGCAGGTCGCAAAATCGCTGGTGGCCTTTGGCAAGGAACATCCCGACGTGGATATGTCCGCATTTGTGATTCCCCAGGTTCCGGGAAGCGTAAATCGCAGCCATTCGGTCCACGGAGTCGCCGAGTCCCTGATCAAGAGCAAGAAATATCTGATCCCCCTCGCGATCCTCAGTCCAGCCGTTGCCGGAGGAGCGGTGGTCGCCTACCTGGCGGGCGGCCGCATGGACCTACCCAGGGACGCCACAGTCTTCAACGTGGGTGACCATGTCCTGGAGCCCGGGCAGATCCCGCCGCCGGATTTGAGACGCGAGAGGCTGAGTGACGCTATCCCAACGGCGGCCCCGGTGTCCACTACGGCCGGAGGCTCGCCCGCACTGCGCTAGCCTCTTAGCGTCTCTGGCTGCGCGCAATCGCCGCCTTAGCCTCGTTATCGGCTTCACGCTTGCGTTCGGTCGCGCGCTTGTCCCACTCCTGTTTGCCCTTGGCCAAGGCCAGCTCGCACTTCACCCGCCCATGGCGGAAATAAAGCCGCGTCGGAATCAGCGTAAAGCCCTTGAGCTTCGTCATACTTTCGAGCTTCCGCACCTCGGACTTATGCAGCAGCAGCTTGCGCGTGCGCAGCGAGTCGTGATTCATTGCGTTGCCGTGCGAGAAAGGGCCGATGTGCGCGTTCAGCAGAAAGCATTCGCCGTCCTTCAGCAACCCGTACGCATCCTTGAGATTCGCCTTGCCCTCGCGAATCGACTTTACCTCGGTGCCACGCAGAGCGACGCCGGCCTCGAACTTGTCGAACAGCGCGTAGTTGTAGCTCGCCGAGCGATTATAGGCAGCATCCCGCATTCCCGCGGCCACCGGATCGCGGTCCTTCGCCTTGACAGCCGGCTTGGGCTGCGCGGCAACGGTCGGGTTGGAGAGCGATCTGGCCATAGAAATAGTTGCGGGATAGAAGGAACTCAGCGCCGCCGCACGGCAATCTTCTGCTCAGGACGCACGAACGCTAAGTTTAACATGCTGGTACCTGCTGCCTCACCTGAGCAGCGTCCGAACGTCTAACCTTCAACCATAAGCGTCCGCCGCTAACCGCAGCAGGCCAATGTCCGCAGAGTGTCGAAATGGAACTAAATTCGAAGGGTTCAATTTGATCCGAACGCTGCTATACTCGCCTGAGTCTAAACAGTCCTGTGATTGCGACCGCCTGAAAAGCGGCTCCCCACTCGGCGCAAAGGAAGCACAGAGCTTTGGCATGACTCGCGGGTCCTCATTAGTGATGGAAAGACTCTCTTCGTACGTGCATCGTGGATCCGCCGTCGTGTTGCTCGTCCTGCTTGGCGGAGTGGCCTTCAGTCCGTCCGCGCATGCCCAGAGCGCAAGCACGTGGAATAAACGCGGCCAGGACGCGGAGCTTCGCGAGGACTACGACACCGCCTACGAGGCCTATCTCAAAGCGCACCAGAAAAGCCCTAAGGATATGCGGTACACCACACGCCTGGACCGGATGCGTTTCCAGGCCGCCGCTGCCCATGTGGACCGCGGGCGTGTGCTGCGTCAGAGCGGAGATATGGGCGGCGCGTTGAACCAGTTCACGCGCGCGTTGCAGATCGACCCTGGCAATGAGGCTGCGGCTCAGGAGATCAAGATCACGCAGAACGCGGACAAGATTCCCGTCTCCGCGGTCGCTCCGCCGGCCGGGACGTCGTCATCCGGCACTCTGTTGAGCGACATTGCCAGTATCTCCGCGCCCATCGAACTGAAGCCTGTGTCGGAAGATCCAATCACGCTCCACATGGTCGAAGACTCGAAGAACATCTATCTGGCCATTGGGAAACTGGCCGGCCTGAACGTCCTCTTCGACCCCGACTACACGTCGCGACGTATTCCCATCGATCTCACTAACGTCAGCCTGTCCGACGCGCTGCGCATTGTCGGCGCCATCTCCGGGACTTTTTACAAGGAAATGACCCCGGACACGATCTTCGTTGCCCAGAATAACCGGCAAAAGCACACCGACATCGACAGTCTCGCGGTGCAGACTTTCTATCTCACCAACCCGAGCCAGGCGAGCGACGCTAACGAGGTCTACACAGCGCTGCGCAATATGCTGCCGCCGGACACCAAGAGCTACCTGGTCCCGTCGCAGAATGCCATTATCGTTCGCGGGACGACCGACGATCTGATCCTCGCCGAGAAGTTGTTGAATGACCTCGATCGCACCAAGGCTGAGGTGGTCGTGGATGTCGCGATTCTCGAGGTAAACCGCGACAAGGTCCGCAATCTCGGTATCACGCTGCCGCAGTCGGTAACCATCACTCCACAAGCCACCCCCGGCTCCACCAGTTCCAGCAGCACTAGTTCCACCACTTCTCCTTCCAACTTCACGCTCAACACGCTGGCCAATGTCAACGCAAACAATTTTGCCGTCACCATCGGCGGGGGCACGGTCAACGCGCTGCTTACCGACTCCGACACGCGCGTACTGCAGAATCCCAGCATCCGCGCCACCGACGGGCAGAATGCGAAGATGAAGATCGGCTCCAAGATTCCCGTCGCCACCGGATCCTATTCAGCCGGAGCAGCCACGGGCATTACCGCCGGCATCGGCGTCCAGACTCAGTTCACCTACCTGGATGTCGGCGTGAACGTCGACATGACCCCGATCATCCATCTGGACCGTGAAGTCTCGCTGAAGCTGACCATTGAGGTGTTATCGCAGACCGGTTCAGTCACGATATCGGGCGTCACCGAGCCCATCATCGGGCAGCGGTCGAGCACGTCGACCATCCAGTTGCGGGATGGCGAACCATGCCTGCTCGCCGGGATTCTCAGCAAAGAAGAAGATGCCACGAACAATGGGACGCCCGGCCTCTCTAACATTCCCATCCTCAAATATCTGTTCGGTTCGGTGTTCAAGGAGAATCGGCAGGACGAGATCGTCTTCATCCTGATCCCGCATATCGTCCGCGAATCCATTCTGACGCGCCTCAACACGCGCGCCATCGATACCGGCACAAGTGCCGACATTCAGCTCCGCAAGTCACCTACTCCGCTGGACCAGCTCTTCCCGGACAGCGCCGCGGCTGCGCCGGCCTCGACCTCCAGCGCCGCCAACGTCGCTTCGGCCATGGTCCAGCAGATGAAGCAGCAGGCCATGCCGCCCACGCCTCCGGCGCCCAGTGCTGCCAAGCCGGCCGATACTGCCTCCACGATGTCTCCCGTGACGCTTACGGTCATTCCGCCGAACTCCACCCAGACTCTCGGCAGCACATTCCAGGCATCTGTGGTGCTGTCGAACGCGCATGATGTTTACTCGGTTCCGCTGCAACTCCAGTTCGATCCCAAGGTGCTCCAGTTGGTCAACGTGGACGCGGGCGGTCTGCTCGGCGGCGATGGGCAGCCGGTGGCCCTGGTGCACCGCGACGAGGGCAACGGACTGGTTACAATTTCGGCCTCGCGGCCGCCCGGCGTGAATGGCGTCAACGGGGAAGGTCAGGTCTGTATTCTGACGTTCAAGGCGATATCCGCGGGCGACTCGAATATTGCCCTGGTCAAGGTTGGCGCGAAGAACAGCATCCAGGCTAGCCTGCCCGCAACCGGATCGCAGGCCGTAGTCCACGTGAAGTGAGGTGGTCTATGAGGTTCAAGGTTCAAGGTTCGAGGTTCGAGGGGAAAAGCAGGTGCGACGCGGTCTCTTCCCACCTCGAACCTCGTACCTCGAAGCTCGCACCTGACGCCGGCCTCACACTGATCGAACTCATCGTCACCGTGGCGATTGTTGGGATTCTGGCGTGCGCGGCACTGCCGGTTGCGAAATTCCAGGTCAAGCGCCAGAAAGAACGGGAACTTCGGCGGGACCTCTGGGAGATGCGCGACGCGATCGACCGCTATAAGGACGCCGCCGACAGGGGTGGCATGCAGATCAAGGCAGACAGCCTCGGGTATCCGCCGGACCTTCAGACGCTCGTTGATGGCGTTACGGTTCAGGATAAGAAGGTCAGGTTCCTCCGGGCCATTCCCACCGATCCGATGACGAAATCGACGGACTGGGGACTCCGCTCCAATCAGGACGATGCGGATTCCGACTCGTGGGGCGGACAGAACGTCTTCGATGTTTACACCAAGAGTTATGGCACCGCGCTCGATGGGACGAAGTACAGCACATGGTAGATTTCTCGAAAATCCGGGTGGTGCATCCGTTCCGATCTTCCAGGAAAGGGTCGGTTGCCTCTGTGCCGCCCTCGAATCTCGACGCTCAAACCTCCGAATCGGGATTTACGCTGCTTGAGCTGATGATCGTTATGGTGATCATCGGGATTCTGGCGGCCATTGCCGTTCCGTCATTCACCCGGAACGTCCAGGCGGCCAGGGAGGCGGTGTTGCGCGAGGATCTTCAGGTCATGCGCACGGCGATCAACTCGTACACCGTCGACAAGCAGAAGGCGCCGCAGTCGCTGGAAGACCTGGTCAGCTCAGGGTACCTG
>DASWCA010000084.1:0-4526 GCA_036390355.1 Acidobacteriaceae bacterium | reverse complement strand
CTCCTGGGCCAAGAATCATATGATCGATCCGCAGGAGTACTTCCTCGCCTCGACCAATCCGATGGAAGAGAAGATCGCGCACATCTTCGAGATCTACCGCAAGGAACTCTTCAAAGCCAACGCGCTGGACTTCGACGACCTGCTGTTGGAGACCGTACGCCTGCTCAAGGTTGTGCCCGAAGTTCGCGAACGCTACAACCGTCGTTACAAATACCTGCTCATCGACGAGTATCAGGATACGAATCGCCCGCAGTACGAACTGATGAAGCTGCTCGCCGGAAAGGACCACAACGTCTGCGTCGTCGGCGATGAAGATCAGTCCATCTACAGTTGGCGTGGCGCGGACATCAAGAACATCCTCGAGTTCGAAAAGGACTTTCCCGAAGTCCGCACCATTCGCCTGGAACAGAACTACCGCTCCACCCAGATCATCCTCGAAGGCGCGTCGGCCGTGGTCGCGAACAACACTCAGCGCAAGGGCAAGACGCTCTTCACCACGCGCGAGGGCGGCTCGATGATCGGCTACTATGAAGCCCCCGACGGCGAGAACGAAGCCCTCTTCATCGCCGACCGCATCCAGCGCTATCTGCGCGAAGCCGGAGCAAGCGAGGACATCCCGCGATGCGCTGTTCTCTATCGCACGAACTCGCAGTCGCGGCTAGTGGAAGAGGCATTACGCCGGTACCAGATCCAATACCACATGGTTGGCGGCTTCTCGTTCTACGACCGCGCCGAGGTCAAGGACATCCTCAGCTACATGAAGCTGGTCGTCAATCCGCACGACTCGATCGCGCTGGCCCGCATAGTCAATTCACCCGCACGCGGCATCGGCAAAACTACATTGGAGACGCTCGAGCGTATCGCGCTCACTACCGGTATCAGCACATGGGATGCGATCGCCCGCGCAACTGAAGATAGACTGCTGCCCGCGCGCGCGCTGACCGCGCTCAGCAACTTCCGACGCCTCATCACAGACGCCCGCGCCATGCTCGGCCCCAACTTCGCGGACACACTCTCCGCCGAAATCGAAGGGGTGCCCCACGTTAGCGAAGCGACCGTGGGGAAAATCTCTTCCGAAGACGAGACCGCGTTCAATCCAGACGAACTTGAATCCGCTCCCCCCGAAAAACAAACCGAACCCGACACCTCCTATGACACCAGCTTCAACTTCGGCTTCGACTTCGGCCCCAGCGAGGAGTTCTCCACCATCGCCCCGGAGAACGCGACTGACTCCGACACCGCACACGCCATCGGTTCCGCATTCAACCCCTTTGCACCGGTCGTCCTGAAGCGTTCCGCGAATACCACTCCCGAGCGCGCAGCCGAAATCCTCATGGAGAGTCCTGCCGAAGGAGTCGAGGGATTCCGCAAGCCCGGCGACGCAGCCACGCTGCCTGAACTCATCAAGTTCCTCAACGACCGCAGCGGCTACATCCGCGCGCTCGAAGAAGAGGCCACACCCGAATCCTTCTCCCGCATCGAGAACCTCAAGGAACTCGCAAACGCCGCGCAGGACGCGCAGGAGCGCGGCGAAACGCTGACCGAGTTCCTCGATCACGCCGCCCTCGTCTCCGATGCCGACTCCTACTCCGCCGAAGCCCGCGTCACGCTAATGACGCTGCACGCCGCCAAAGGCCTCGAATTCCCGCTCGTCTTCCTCGCGGGCATGGAAGAGGGCCTCTTCCCCAGTTCGCGCACCTTGGTCGACCCCGCCGGTCTCGAAGAGGAGCGCCGTCTCTGCTACGTCGGCATGACGCGCGCCATGGACACGCTGATCATGACGCGCGCCCGCTATCGTCGCCGCTATGGGTCCGACATGCCCGAGGCCGGCATCCCGTCGCGCTTCCTCGAAGAAGTCCCTTCGCGCCTGATCGAAGACCTTGGCAGCCCGCCTGCACGCACGCATTTCTCAGGCTCCGCCTACTCCACGCCCTATCCTCAACGCAATCGCTTCGGCCGAGCCGGAGCCGAAGAAGGCGAACGCCATTACAGCTACGAGGACGAGGACCAGACCGCGGACTCTGGTCATCGTCCCGCCGCGAACAAATTCTCCACTACCCGCATCGCGCCCGGCTCCAAACCTATCTCCCGGAGCATCTCTGCTGGCGGTTCCGTGGACAACATCGCAAACTTCTTCGCGGGACGCGGAAAGACCTTCACCCGCCCGAAACTGGACATCCCCGAACCCACCGGCAAGACCGGCCTTCGCCAGGGTTCGCGCGTGCGCCACCCGAAATATGGCGAAGGAACTGTCTTTCGTCGCGAAGGCGATGGGGATGACGCGAAGATTACAGTACAATTTCAACAGCACGGCGTAAAAAAGCTGGTGGAGAAGTTCGCCCAGCTCGAAGCTCTCTAAGCGCGCTCTGTAACCTCTTTTCAGGAAAGCACACACACGACCCATGGCAAATACGACTGGCATTACCGATAAGATTGAGCGCAAGAAGATCAAGCGCGCAGCACGCAAGGCGGCCCCCGCAAAGGGTCCCCGCACCGGCGCCCGCGGCGAGAACAAGGCCAAGATCAAGAAGGCTGCACGCGGCAAGTCCAAGCGCTAGCTTTTAGAATCAAGGCGCTCCTTGCTCTGCGCGTGCAGGCCTGGAGCGCCGCCTCATTTTAAACGGTTATGCCGTAAGACTTCGCCTCCAGGAGCACGACACTGCCCAGGCAACTCTTCGCCACCAAATCCATCGACAAGCTGATCTCCGATTCGATGCTGCCGGAGAACGCCCTCCACAAAACGCTCGGGCCAGTCTCGCTCACCGCGCTCGGCATCGGCATGGTCATCGGGTCGGGCATCTTCACCGTCATCGGCGTCGCCATCGGCGGCAATCCTGCGAAGCTGGCGGATTGGAAAGACTCGCCGATCATCGACCTCATCCTCCACCACGGAGCCGTCGCCGGCCGCCCGGGCGCCGGACCTGCCCTTGCCGTCTCGCTGGTTCTGGTCGCCATTGTCTGCGCCTTCACCGGGCTCTGTTACGCCGAACTCGCCAGCATGATCCCCATTGCCGGCTCCGCGTACACGTACGCCTACGCCATCCTCGGCGAACTCATCGCCTGGATCATCGGCTGGGACCTCATCCTCGAATATGCCTTCGGCAATATGAGCGTCTCGGTCGGTTTCGCGGCCCACATCGTCGATCTGCTCGACTGGCTCGGCATCCATCTCGATCCCAAGTGGCTCTCGCCTGCCTACCTCCCGCTCGGACTGCAGGACCTCTCCGGCAATGACATCTACCCCTCCGGCTGGCATTGGGGCTTCGACATTCCCGCATTCCTCGTCGTCATGCTGCTCACCGTCATCCTCGTCCGCGGCGTCCGCGAGTCCGCGCGCACCAACAACATCATGGTGCTCATCAAAATCGCGGCTATCCTCATCTTCGTATTCTTTGGCCTGTCGTTCCTCCATCCGGCGAACTACCATCCCTTCTCGCCCAACGGATTCCCTGGAATCCTCGCCGGTGGCTCCATCATCTTCTTCACCTACATCGGCTTCGACGCGGTCTGCACCGCCAGCGAGGAGTGCCGCCACCCGCAGCGCGACGTCCCCATCGGCATCATTGCCACCCTCGTCGTCTGCACTATTCTCTACATCAGCGTAGCCGTGGTGCTGACCGGCATGGTCCACTGGCGATCGGTCGCCAATGATGGCGCGCCCATCGTCAACGCGCTCAAGCGAGTATCCATTCTCCCCGGCGGACATCGCCTCCACTGGGTCCGGCTCGGTGTCCTGCTCGGCGCCATCACCGGAATGATCTCCTCCATCATGGTCGGCCAGTACGGCCAGGCACGCATCTGGTTCGCCATGAGCCGCGACCGCCTGCTACCCGACTCCTTCAGCCGCCTCCATCCGCGCTTCCGCACCCCCGCCTTCGCCACCTGGGTCGCCGGCATCCTCGTCGCCATCCCCGCCGGCCTCTTCGACGTCGGCACGCTCGCCGAGATGACCAACATCGGCACCCTCTTCGCCTTCGTGCTGGTCTCCGCCGGCGTCATGGTGCTGCGCTTCAAAGAGCCCGAACGCCACCGCGGCTTCCGCGTCCCGCTCGGCCCCGTCATTCCCATCCTCAGCATCCTGTTCTGCGTCCTGCTGATGGCCGGCCTGCCAGCCAAAACCTGGCTGCGCTTCTTCGTCTGGCTCGCCATCGGCCTCTGCGTCTACATCTTCTACAGCCGCAAACGCAGCGAGTTCTATCAGCCATGAGCAAGTCCAAGCGTCCCCAGGTAATCTCGGCAGACCAATTCCTGGAGGCGATGTCTCACCTGAAGCGGCCCGGCGAAAGCGTCCGCAAGCTTCTGCGCGCACATCTCAACTCAAAGGGCCGCGTCTCGACGATGACTCTCCTCGCGCACGCCGCCGGATACGCAAGCTTCAGCCCGGCCAACCTTCATTACGGAGCGCTCGCCCGCCGTATCGGCAAACACCTCGCCATCTCCGAGCCGTCCGTCCGCGTCCTCACCGCATCGGACGCCTATCTCTCCCTCATCGGCGACTTCATACGGCCCGAAGAAGTCACCAACGC
>DASWCA010000083.1:0-22391 GCA_036390355.1 Acidobacteriaceae bacterium | reverse complement strand
GAAGTCGCGGTCGTTATCGGTGACGCGCTGCAGGCGGGCGACGTGGCCGATGGATCGGATGGTGGTCCCGCCGATCTTGCGGACGCGCTCGGCGATGTCGTCGCCGATCGCAAAGATCTGTGTCGCCTGCTCATCCAATAGCAGGTGATAGTCGCGGAAGTGCGGACCGCTCATGTGCCAATGGAAGTTCTTGGTTTTCAGGTAGAGAGCGAAGATATCGGCCAGCAGTGCGTTCAGAATGCTGGATAGATTCCTGACGTCTTCCGCGGAGAAGTTGTCCGGAGTGCTGAGTTTGGCTGTCTTTACGGACTTTTCGTGGGAGGTTGCGGGCATGGAATTGCGCTCCTTTGGTTGGGGGAGACTCCGGGCGTCCGGGACGGAACCACCCAGCTTGTCTTCATTTCACAAAACTAGGATGCCTGCGAATCGAGGAAGGATTCGCGTGGCGAGGGATCTTGCGTCGTACCTGCCGGAGAGTGCGAGTGGCCCTTCCACGAGAAGAGCCACCCTGCCGCGACGAGCTTGTTCTACCGCGCCATCCATCCGCCGTCCACGACCAGCACATGGCCGGTAATGTAATCGGCAGCCTTGGAAGCAAGGAACACGGCCGTTCCAGCGACGTCGGTCGCTTCGCCCCAGCGTCCCGCCGGAATACGCTCGAGGATCGCCTTGCTGCGTTCTGGGTCGGCGCGGAGTTGCGCGGTGTTGTTGGTCGCAATGTAGCCGGGAGCGATGGCGTTGACCTGGATCTCCTTGACGGCCCACTCGTTGGCGAGCGCCTTCGTGATCTGCGCGACAGCCCCCTTGGCTGCGGCGTACGAGGGCACGCGAATGCCGCCCTGAAAGCTGAGCAGCGAGGCGATGTTGATGATCTTTCCGGGAGCGTTGCGCTTCATCATGTCGCGGCCGGCGAGCTGCGAGAGCTGGAAGACAGCGTTCTCATTGATCTGGATGACCTTCAGCCAGTCGGCCAGAGGAACATTCACGGCGTCCTCGCGCAGGATGATGCCTGCGTTGTTGACCAGAATGTCGACGCGGCCAAACTTTGCCAGAACCTCGGCGAACAGTGCGTCCGGGGCGGCGGTGTCCGACAGATCGGCGGCAAACGCGGCAGCCTTTCCGCCAGCGGCCTCAATGGTTGCAACCGTGTCGGTTGGCGGACGCATGTCGTGGGTGGCAATGGTACAGCCAGCCTGGGAAAGCGCGATTGCGATGGCGGCGCCCATCCCGCCGGCCGAACCGGTAACGAGCGCAATCTTATTGTCGAGGCGGAAAGAGTCAAGAATGTTGGTCATATATGACCTCAACTTTACTCTCCGCTTAGCAGGTGGAGCAAACCTGCGCCCCACTCGCCCTTGAATCGCCGCACACTCAGCGGTTGCCGCAACGACTCCGCCCTATACCTCCTATGCAGATATTTGCATCTTGTCCATCCTTGTCCGCGCGGGCTACTATACCCGCCTGCACGTTTCAATTTTTCGTCTTCTGGAGGCCGTCATGGGGATGCCACTCACCGCTGTACCGATCGATGAAGCCAAGCTGAACGCATTCATGGGCCGCGCCGTAGGAGATATGGGAGCGGCGATGCATGCCGTCCTGATCCTGCTGGGCGACCGCCTGGGACTCTACAAAGCTATGGCCGACAGTCAGCCTGTCACTCCGGCCGACCTCGCCGCCCGCACCGGAACCACGGAGCGCTACGTCCGCGAGTGGCTCAACGCCAACGCTGCCAGCGGATACGTCACCTACGACGCCGCCACTGCAACGTATGCGCTCCCACCCGAGCAGGCGCTTGCCCTCGCTGTCGACGATAGCCCCGCATTCCTTCCCGGCGCCTTCCAGATCATCTCCTCCTGCTTCCACGACGCGGACAAGATCGAACAGGCCTTCCTCACCGGCAAGGGAGTCGGCTGGCACGAGCACCACCACGACCTGTTCCACGGCACAGAGCGCTTCTTCCGCCCCGGCTATATCGCCAATCTCACCACACAATGGATTCCATCACTTGAAGGGGTCGAGGCGAAGCTGCGCGCCGGCGCCAAGGTTGCCGACGTTGGCTGCGGTCTCGGCGCATCCACGATCGTCCTGGCGAAGCAATTCCCCAAATCCCAGTTCTTTGGTTTCGACTACCACGCCGGCTCCATCGACATGGCGCGCGAGGCCGCCCAGCGCGAGGGCGTCGCAGATCGCGTCACCTTCGCCGTGGCCTCCGCCAAGGCCTTCCCCGGCAAAGACTATGATTTCGTCGCCTTCTTCGACTGCCTGCACGACATGGGCGACCCCGCCGGAGCCGCTGCCTACGTCTACTCCGCTATGAAGCCCGACGGTACCTGGATGATCGTCGAGCCCTATGCCGAGGACACGACCGAGGGAAACCACAACCCGGTGGGGCGCATGTTCTACTCCGCCTCCACCTTGCTGTGCGTGCCCGCATCCATCTCCCAGGAGGTCGGCGCAGCACTCGGCGCACAGGCTGGCGAGAAGCGCATCCGCGAAGTCGTCACGGCGGGCGGCTTCCAGAAATTCCGCCGTGCCACTCAGACGCCATTCAACCTCGTCTTCGAAGCGAGACCCTGAGTAACTCGCACGCCGTGCGTTCGATCACACGTGACCTTCAAATCTCTCCGCTACAATGGTGGACGGCGTTCCCATGCCCGCGTGACAGGGCGAGGAGACACGAAGGAGACACATGAAGCTGCTGCAAATGGCCGATCCCGTGCGCTACCCGCGCATGACGAGCGAAGAACTTCGCGCAACCTTTCTACTTGAAGGCATGTTCAAGCCCGGGGCCATAGAGTACGCCTACGTGGACCTCGACCGCACGGTAATCGGATCGGCCGTACCCACAGCGCCGCTCACGCTCGAGACCCAGCCCGAACTCCGCGCAGAATACTTCCTCGAACGCCGCGAACTTGGCGTCCTCAACGTCGGCGGCGCTGGCTCAGTCACCGTCGACGGCGTCACCTTCGACCTCGACAAGCTGGACTGCCTCTACGTCGGCCGTGGTAGCAAGTCCGTCACGTTCGCCAGCAAGTCCGCCTCCGCGCCCGCGTCGTTTTACCTCCTCAGCTATCCAGCCCACACCGAGTACCCCACGAAGATGGTCAAGTTCGCTGAGCTCAAGGGCGTCGACCTGGGTTCACCCGAGACCTGCAACAAGCGCACCATCTTCAAGGCGATTCACCGCGACGGAATCAAAAGCTGCCAGCTCGTCATGGGCTTCACCCTGCTCGCCACCGGCAGCAACTGGAACACCATGCCCGCGCACACTCATATGCGTCGCTCCGAAGTCTACTTCTACTTTGACATCGAGCCGGACCAGCGCGTCATGCACCTGATGGGCCCGCCCGACGCGACCAGCCATCTCATCATGGCGGATAAGCAGGTCGTCGTCTCGCCCGGCTGGTCCATCCACGCAGGCGTGGGCACCAAGAGCTACGGCTTCTGCTGGGGCATGGGCGGAGAGAACCAGGACTACGCCGACATGGATCCCGTCGCCATCAAAGACCTGAAATAGGTGGGCTCACCCGTGTTCGCCTGTCATTCGGAGTAGCAGCGGGCTTTAGCCCGCGGTAAAGCGGCCCCTCTCAGAGTTGGGGCTTTAGCCCCGGGCCTTGGTTCAGCGCTCGCGCCTGAAGACGCTTCACATTCATGGAACAAAGAAAGGGCCGTAGGGACTTCTCGATGACAGCACCAAACAAGAACAGCCTCGTAATCCGCAAAAAAGAAGACTGCAAGTGGGACCTGGTCTCGCTCGGCGAAGTCATGCTGCGCCTCGATCCCGGCGACGTCCGCGTCGCCACGGCCCGCCAGTTCAACGTATGGGAGGGCGGCGGAGAGTACAACGTCGCCCGCGGCCTGCGACGCTGCTTCGGCCTCAAAACAGCCGTCGTCACCGCACTGGCAGACAATCCGGTCGGCCGCCTCGTCGAAGACCTGATGAACCAGGGCGGCGTCGACCAGTCCCACGTCCAGTGGGTGAAGTACGACGGCGTCGGCCGCACCGTCCGCAACGGACTCAACTTCACGGAGCGCGGCTTCGGCGTCCGCGCGGCCCTCGGCTGCTCCGACCGCGGCCACACCGCCGTCAGCCAGCTCAAGCCCGGCCAGATCGACTGGGACGAGATCTTCGGCAAGGAAGGCTCCCGCTGGCTGCATACGGGCGGAATCTTCTGCGCACTCTCGGAGACCACGCCGGAAGTTTGCAAGGAGGCCATGGTCGCCGCGCGCAAGCACGGCACCATCATCAGCTACGACCTCAACTACCGCGACTCGCTCTGGAAGTCCATCGGCGGCAAGGCCCGCGCCACCGAAGTCAACCGCGAACTCGCCAGCTACGTCGACGTCATGATCGGCAACGAAGAGGACTTCACCGCAGCGCTCGGCTTCCAGATCGAAGGCGTCGGCGATGACCTCGGCGAGCTCGACTCCGCCAACTTCCGCCGCATGATCGAGAAGGCCGTCGCCACCTTCCCCAACTTCCGCGCCGTCGCCACCACCCTGCGCCACGCCAGGACCGCCACCGTCAACGACTGGGGCGCCGTCTGCTACTACGAAGGCGCGTTCCACGAGGCCCGCCCCATGCCCGGCCTCGAAATATTCGACCGCGTCGGCGGCGGCGACTCCTTCGCCTCGGGCCTCATCTACGGCTTCCTAACGGGCCAGGGCGCAGACTGGGCCGTCAACTGCGGCTGCGCACACGGCGCACTCGCCATGACCACCCCCGGCGACACCACCATGGCCACCTTCGACGAAGTCCAGCGCATCATGAAGGGCGGCGGCGCGCGCGTTCAGCGCTGATCGTCCGCCCCCACAGAATCAGGAGAAAGAATGCAGAAAACCGACGTCCTCAACGCTCTCCGCCAAATCGGCCTAGTGCCCGTCCTCCGTGCCGAATCGGAAGCCCAGGCCCTCGCACTCGCCGATGCCATCGCCGCCGGCGGGGTCACCGTCCTCGAAGTCACCATGACCGTCCCCGGCGCCATTCAGGTCATGCGTCAACTCACAAAAGCCCGCCCCGACATCCTCATCGGCGCCGGCACCGTCCTCGATCCCGAGACGGCACGCATGTGCATTCTCGAAGGTGCGCAATTCGTCGTCAGCCCGGCGCTCAACATCAAGACCATCGAGATGTGCCACCGCTACGGCATCGCCGTCCTGCCCGGCGCGCTCACGCCCACCGAGATCGTCACAGCCTGGGAAGCCGGCGCCGACGTCGTCAAGATCTTCCCGGCCAGCGCTCTCGGCGGCGCAAAGTACCTCAAGAGCGTCAAAGCCCCGCTGCCCCAGGTCGAGATGATCCCCACCGGAGGCGTCTCGCTGGCCACCGCAGCCGAATTCCTCGAAGCCGGCGCATTCGCCCTCGGCGTCGGCGCGGACCTCGTCAACCTGAAGGCCATCACCGAAGGCAAACCCGAGTCCATCACCGAAAACGCTCGCAAATACCTCGCCATCGTCCGCAAATTCCGCGAGGCAGCGTAATCCAGCCGACGGCCGGAAAAAAATATCGCCCGCTGGTTACTAAAGTCATAGCTGCGGCTGCGATTCTTTGTGGTTTACTACATGCCACTGAACAAGTTATCTTCTTGCCGACCGAGTTCCACCCCGGGACTTATCCCCAGGGCGCGGCGTAAGTCTGACTCTCAGGACTGGCGGCTATGATCCGAAGCGACGAAGTCATATGTCCTACATGCAAGGGCACCGTAGCTATGCGAGTTAACCGCCATGGCTTCTGGCAACATAACGTGATGGCGTCCTTCGGCTTCTATCCATGGAAGTGCGGCGCATGCGGGTCCACGTTCCTCTATCGGCGCCGAGGGTTCCGTACTCACTCAGACGAGATGTCCGGACAAGACGATCGCGAACGCCGGCGAGCATAGACACGCCGCGGCCTCAGGCTCGCGGCGGCTGACGCACCCACAATAAAGGCTGATGGATCGGCAGCGTCCGCAGAACTTCGGGCGAGGCTGGATCCGGAGGCAGCGTCTTCCATAGCGCGGCGTACTCCGGCCGCTGATATGCCCGCGCGCTGAACAGCAGGCTGGCCCTCCGCCCGGGGAGTTCGTTGAAGTGCGCAACATCCGCCCGGATCGGCCACTTGCTGCGGTCTGCAATGAACGGAAAGTGGTACGCAATCGCCGAGCGCATACTCGGCCCATCTTCCAGTTGGTAGTCCCAGATACTCTCGAACCGCGTCGACAGCAGAAGGCAGACGGTCGCCAGCATGTCCAGGTTGAACAGCGAATCGCGGTAGGGCGTCGCCGACCCAAGCTCATGGGGAAACAGCCCGTCCGGGGATATCTGCGCGCGCAGCGTCACCGTTTTGTAGCGATGCCGAAGCTCTTCCAGCGTCTTGTCTTCGGACTTCGGACCATTGCCCTCGGGCAGACTCACGATCGAATAAGCGCTCGCCTGCAGCAGCCACGACGTCCCATGGTGGTCTTTGCGGTCGCGTGCCAGCGCAGCCAGCCGAGGCCCGCTATCCTGCGGCGCAGTCAGCCAGCGCAGATACTCCGCAAACCACCCCCGCAGCGCCTTCATGTCGCCCTCGCTCAGCGCTGCCGACGACACAAGAAACGGAATCGCCTGCGCGACCTCCACCAGCGGCAGCGTCTCCAGAATGCCCTCGAATCGCCCGCCTATCGGTCGTGGCGCCGCTTCGCCGGAATCAGCGCTCGGCGCAGGCCGCGCGGCGGAGGCGGGCACAACATGACCATAGTCCAGGCTCGGGGTCATCCGGGTCGCAGCATCGACGAACCATGCCCGCAGCCACACCGCGGCGTGTTCCGCGTACCGTTGTTCACCGGTCAGCAGATGCGCTCCTGCGAGCGCAGGCACGGCGAGTCCCAGTTCGAACAGAGCATCGCGATGCGCAGTGAAAAATTGCGGCGATGGCTCTGTTCTCTCCGGCGTCCCTATCCTGGAGTTCGTCTCCGCCTCACCCTCCGAGTAGTAGTCGTGCAGCGACCCCGGGCTGCGCTCGCACTCCAGCGAAGTCAAGGTCGTAGGTGTCTGCCCGAGATATTTCTGCGCGGCCGCGAGAATACGGTCATGGTCGATCGCGCCCACATCCGGCCGAGTCGCCGTGGCAGGTGGCGCAGCCTGCACCTGGGCCAGCCCGCTATGCGTCAGCACCAGGGCCGCCGCCCCGGCACAGAACTCGCGCCGTGTCGTGCCCGGCACTCGCATCCAACCCGACTTTGATCCCAGTGACATAAGCAATAGGTAGACTCTCTGAAAGGCTGATTGGCTGCGCGAAATTCCCTGCGTCGCGTCACAAGCATCCTATGCGTTCGATATCGTAATTTGAAACTTGGACCAGCAGCGGGCTTCACAGGCCGCGGAATAAGTCGTCTCACGGAAGGGCACGGGTTTACCCGTGCCGATAGGTACCGCAAAATGAAATGGGGCTTTAGCCCCGGGGGTACGCTCTCGTTCACCGAAGCCCCATTTTCCGCAACCTCTTTAGCTCTAGGTCAATGTCACGGGAACTGAATGACCGCCAACCTCGCCCATCTCGGCACCACGCTCGTGGCCTCCTTCCTCGCCTCGCTGGTCGAGTGCGTCGAAGCGCTCACCGTCGTCCTCGCTGTCGGCAGTGTGCGCGGATGGCGCAGCGCGCTGGCCGGTGCAGCCGCGGCTTTGGCGGTGCTCGCCGCCATCGTTGCCGCGCTTGGCCCGGCGCTCACCCGCATCCCTCTCCATCTGGTCCAACTGGTCGTCGG
Organism: Acidobacteriaceae bacterium; assembly: GCA_036390355.1. Taxonomy (GTDB): domain Bacteria; phylum Acidobacteriota; class Terriglobia; order Terriglobales; family Acidobacteriaceae; genus Edaphobacter. Next base: position 14,667 of record DASWCA010000083.1, on the reverse strand, counting down.
GGCGATGATCCTGCTGTTCGGCCTGCGCTGGCTGCGCAAGGCCATCCTGCGCTACGCCCGCCTCATCCCGCTCCATGACGAACAGGCAGCCTTCCAAAAGGAGACCGCCGCGATGCGAACCGCGAACACCGGCGTGGCCAGCGGCTGGGACAAACTCGCCTTCGCCGCCTCCTTCAACATCACCATGCTCGAAGGCACCGAAGTCGTCTTCATCGTCATCGCCCTCGGCGCGGGAGGCACCGGGCTGCTGCTACCCGCCAGCCTTGGAGCGGTCGCGGCGCTCATCGTGATCGCAGCCCTCGGCCTTGCGCTCCACCGGCCGCTGGCTCGCGTGCCGGAGAACACCCTGAAATTCGTCGTAGGCGTCCTGCTCTCCGCCTTCGGCACCTTCTGGGTCGCGGAAGGGGCCGGCCTCGTGTGGCCGATCCCCGCCTCCCTCAGCCCGGACCTTGCAATCCCTTGCCTCATGGCAGCGTATCTAGCCCTTGCGCTCTGCCTCATCCCAATGTGCCGCATGCAGGCGCGCGCCGTCGCAGGAGGGAACTAGACCATGCCCTGGCTCAAGTCCATCGCCCGCGAAGTCCTCGGCCTCTTCGTCGACGACGGCAGCTTTGCGCTCGCCATCCTCGCGTGCGTTTCCCTGGCCATCTTCGTGTTGCCCCGCGTCGCCGCCACCGCTCCACCCAGCACCTGGACTGGTCCAGCCCTCTTCGCCGGCCTGGCCATCGTCCTCATCCAAAGCGCGCTACGCTTCGCCCGCCGCCGCAAATGAAGCCACGCCGTTCTAGCCGATAGCTGACTGCTGAAAGCTGAAAAACAAAAAATCTTCAGCGCACCGAGACCTGCCTCGCTTTGCTAGAACTCCACCTTCAGCGTGCATCCCTTCGTCGAACTCTCCCGCGCCATCATCAGCAGCTTGACCACTCGATAGCCATCCTCAGCCGTCACTGCAAGCGGCGCAGTCCCCAGCACCGCGTCGCGCACATTCGCATAGAACCCGCGATAGTCGCCCAGTTCCGTCTTTACCTGCCGCTCTACCAGCATCGCCGGATCGCTCGGCACAGGCGCCACGGTCAGCTTGCCCCAGGCCGATTCCTTCTCCTGCAGCCACGCCTCTTGCGACCCCATCACCGGAACCTTCGCCCCGTGTTCCAGCGCCGCCTCCTGCGGATCGACGCCATGTTTCTTGAAGCTGCCCTTGGTGCCGTGGATCAGGAACCGCGGCGCGTTGATGCACGCCAGGTAGCTCGTCCGGCAGTGCGCCAACATGCCTTTCCCATTCTTCCCCGGATAGTGCAGCGTGATGTCGAAGGCGTCTTCGATCGCCGTCTCATCCCGGTCCGCGCGCACGCTCCCCGTAATCGCGTCCGGAGCGCCGAACAGCGATAGCACCTGGTCCACAAGATGCGGCCCCAGATCGAACAGCATTCCATTGGCAGGATTCTCCGCCTCCTTCCACGTGTTCTCTCGCGGCGTCGGCCGGAAGCGGTCGAAGTGCGATTCAAACATCACCGGCCGCCCTACCGCTCCCTCGTGCAGCAGCTTCTTCACGCTCAGGAAGTCCCCGTCCCATCTCCGGTTGTGGAAGGGAATCGCCAGCAGTCCCTTGCTCTTCGCGATCCGCCCCAACTCCAGCGCTTCCTCAGCCGTCGGCGCGAACGGCTTGTCGATCACGACATGCTTGCCCGCCTCCAGTGCATGTTTGGCCAGCACAAAATGCGTCTCGTTAGGCGTCGACACCACCACAACCTCGATCGACTTGTCCGCTAGAATCTCTTCGAGCGAGCGCGAAATCCTCGTCGCCGGATACGCCTTCGCCGCCTGGTCGCCGGTGCGCTGCATAATCGACACCAGCTTCAGTCCGGGCACCGCGCTCACAAACGGCGCGTGAAACACCCGCCCACCCAATCCATATCCAATCACACCCACGCCAATTTGCCGCTCTGCCATTACTTCCTCCCAATCTCTCTCAACGCCAGCAAGCATTGTCATTCTGGCCGAAGGCCAGAATCCCTGTATTTGTTCCTAATACCCAATCCCTCTCAACGCCAACAAGTGCTGTCATTCTGGCCGAAGGCCAGAATCCCCGTATTTGTTCCTAATTCCGAATTTCTCTCAAAGCCAACAAGCGTTGTCATTCTGGCCAAAGGCCAGAATCCCCGTATTTGCTTTCAACTCCCAATCGCACTCAAAGCAGGATAAACCCGCCGAAATCTCCGATATGCCTCATCCATCGCCGCCGCATTCCTCGGCTCAACCGTCTCCGCAACCCGAACCGTAGCCGCGCAAGCAGCTTCGACGCTCGGCCACAGATCCACGCCAACTCCAGCCAGCAGCGCCGCGCCGAACGCCCCACCCTCTTCGGCAGCCAGCAACTCCACGGACCGCCCATACACATCCGCCTGAATCTGCCGCCACAGCGGCCCGCGCGCGCCTCCTCCTCCAAGCCTGATCCGCGCGACGGGAATTTCCAGCTCCGCAAACAACGAAAAAGTATCGCGCAGGCTGAACGCAACCCCCTCCAGCACCGCACGCACGCAATGCGCCCGCGTATGCGACGCCGTTACTCCAACAAACGCCGCTCGCGCCTTAGGATCGAGATGCGGCGTGCGCTCGCCGAAAAGATAGGGCGCCCACAGCATCCCATCGCTCCCCGCCGGAACCCGCGCAGCCTCCGCAGTCAATTCGTCGTAGGAAGAGCCCGCCGCAAACGTGTCACGAAACCAGCGCAACGAAAGCCCTGCGCCATTCGTAACGCCCATCACGTGCCAAAGCCCCGGCGCCGCATGGCAGAACGTGTGCAGCCGTCCCAGCCGGTCCATCGCCGGTTTGTCGGTCGAAGCGAACACCACGCCGCTCGTCCCAATCGTCGCCGACACCGACCCTGTCTCCACAATCCCCATACCCACCGCACCCGCGCCCTGATCGCCGGCACCCGCCGCCACCGGAGTCCCCTCCGCCAAGCCCGTGGCGTCCGCGCCAGCCGGACTCACCTTCGCGCAAATCTCCGGCCCTTCAAACAGCCTCGGCAGCCAGCTCATTGGAATCCCGGCCGCCTCTGCCACCTCCTCCGACCACCGCCGATGCGCCACATCCAGCAGCAGAGTTCCGCTTGCCTCCTGCATGTCGATCGCGTACTCGCCCGTCAGCCGGAAGCGCACATAGTCCTTCGGACACAGCACGTGCTCAATTCGCCCGAAGATCTCCGGCTGGTGCGCCCGCACCCACAACAGTTTCGTCAGCGTAAAGTTCGGCAGCGCAGGATTGCACGTCAGCTCGATCAACCGCTCGCGCCCGATCTTCGCCTCCAGCCAATCGCACTCCGGCTGCGTCCTCTGATCGCACCAGATCAGCGCCGGCCGCAGCACTTCGCCCTCCGCGTCGAGCATCACGCACCCGTGCATCTGCCCGGTCAGCCCGACAGCCTCAATCTCCGCGCCTGTCAGTTCCGCCGCGGCCATCGCTCCGCCAATCGCCTCTCGCGCCGCGCGCCACCAATCCTCCGGCTCCTGCTCCGCCCACCCAATATGTTCCGACCGGATCGCCGCGTGCTCACTTGCTGCCGATGCCACCACCACGCCTCTGCGATCCACCAGCACGGCACGAGTGCCGCCTGTCCCCACATCGATTCCCAGCAACATTCACAAGCTCCATTCTTCCGCAACGAAAGTGTATCCGTAACGCCGCCGTGCGGATACCGTCCCTGTTCACACGGGTGCCCCACATCTCGCTTCTGAGATGTGGGTTCCCTTGAACTCAAAAAATCCACCGCAAATCCCCACATTTTTGCACTTTTCCAGCCCCTTGCTGCATCCAACTCCTATCGCAAAGATCGTTGGATGTGACAGTTGCAGGGCCCAATTCAAAACACAGGTACCATAGAAACAATGACTCGAAGCAAAGCACTGCCGCCCGCACAGCGGACTCTCGCGACCGCCGGCCTTTGTAGCCTGCTGCTGCTCGCTGCGGGACGCGCGCAGGCACAAGGTGGCAGTTCGAACGCTCCCGGCGCCACCACTCCCGCGCAGGCCCAGCAGACTGAGGGCGGTCTGCAGCAACTGTCCGCGCCCACCGGCCAGAGCCTCGCCGCTCCCAACTCCGACTCCTTCAAAGGATCGCTCGTCACCGGCAAAGCCACCGGCGCTGTCCTCGACCTCACGCTCGACGATGCGATCACCCGCGGCCTGCGCCAGAACCTCGGCCTCATCCTCCAGACAACGGCTCAGCAGAGCGCCCATGGCCAGCAACTCGAGCAGCTCCAGGCCCTGCTGCCCACCGTCACCGCCGACGCCTCTATCGAGGTCGAACAGGTCAATCTCGCCGCCTTCGGACTCAAGTTTCCCGGTCTTAATCCCATCATCGGCCCATTTCAGGTGGTAGACTTCCGCGCCTACCTTACGCAGAGCCTCCTCAACGTCCCCGCGCTGGAAAACTACATCGCCGCGAAGCACAACTTCGCCGCCGCCAAACTCACCGCAGCGGACGCCCGCGACCTGGTCGTCCTCACCGTCGGCAACGCCTATCTCCTCTGCATTGCCGACGCCGCGCGCATCGAAGCCGTCCAAGCCGAACTCGCCACCAGCAAAGTCTCCTTCGATCAGGCCACCGCCGCGCACGACGCCGGCATCAGCCCTCGCCTCGACGTTCTCCGCGCCCAGGTCGACTACCAGAACGAGCAGCAGAGCCTTATCTCCACCACCAATCAGCTCGCCAAGGACAAACTCTCCCTCGCCCGGGCCATTGGCCTCCCGCTCGATCAGGACTTCCGCCTCACCGACACCGAACCCTACGCCGCGCTCGACAATCTCGATCCGCAGGCTGCATTCGACCAGGCCCTCAAGAATCGCAAAGACCTCGCCGCCGCCAACGAGCAGATTGCCGCCGCGCGCGCACAGAAGACCTCCGCCTTCGCCGGTCAACTCCCCACGGTAAAGTTCTCCGGAGACTACGGCGACATCGGTGAGACCGCCGCGCACTCTCACGGCACTTACACCGCGACCGGAAAAGTCGAAGCTCCCATCCTGCAGATCGCCAAGACCCGAGGCGAGGAGGATGTCGCCGACGCGCAATATCAGCAGTCCCGCGACAAGCTCGCCGATCAGATCCAGCAGGTCAACGCCGACATCCGCAACTCGATCCTCGACATCCAGTCCGCGGCCAAGCTCGTCGACGCCGCAAAGTCCAACGTCGATCTCGCCAACGAGGCCCTCAACGAAGCGCAGCAGCGCTTCCGCGCCGGCGTCTCCGACAACCTGGCCGTCTCGCAGGCACAGTCGCAGACCGAGCAGGCCAACGACCAGTACATCAGCGCGCTCTACCAGCACAACACCGCCAAGCTCTCCCTGGCCCGCGCCCTCGGCGTCGCTGAGACCAACCTGAAAGTTTATCTCGGAGGAAAGTAACCGTGGCCGACACAGCTACAGAGAACGCACCGCCCCAATCCGAAAGCAAAGTCCTCGCGCCGTCCGGCGAGTCCCCGGCTCCCGAGCCAGCCTCGAACGGCAATCGCAAGTTCATTGTCATCGGCGTGGTTCTGCTGCTTGTTCTCGGCGCAGCCTTCTTCTATTGGCGCTCCACCTTCACGGAGGACACCGACGACGCCCAGGTGGATGGCAACCTCTACCAGGTGAGCTCGCGCGTCACTGGCCACGTCATCAAGGTCTACGTGGACGACAACCAGACTGTGCAGGCCGGCCAGCTCCTCGTCGAGATCGACCCCACCGACTACCAGGTCGCGCTCGATCAGGCCCAGGCTGACCTCGCCAACACCCAGGCACAGTACGCGCAGGCCAGCACCAACGTGCCCCTCACCAGCACCACTCTCAGCACCACCGTCTCCACCTCCTCCTTCGATGTCAAGGGATCGTCCGACACGGTCGCCCAGTCCGAGAAGCAGGTCGAAGCCGCCCAGGCCCGCGTCGATCAGGCCAAGGCCAACGCACTCAAGGCGCAGCTCGACGTTGACCGCTACACCCCGCTGGTCCAGAAGGACGTCATCTCCAAGCAGCAGTACGACGCCGCCGTTGCCGCGGCCGCCGCCTCGAAATCCGCCGTTCTCGAGGCAGAATCCAACGTCCTCGCATCGCAGAACGCCGTCTCCAACGCCCGCCAGCGTCTCGCCCAGGCCCAGGCCCAGTCCCAGCAGGCCGTCTCAAACCGCCCCGGCCAGCTCCGCGTCGAGCAGTCCCGCGCCTCTGCTGCCGCCGCCGCCGTCAAGCAGGCCGAGGCACGAGTCGAACAGGCGCGCCTCAACCTCTCCTACACCCACATCACTGCGCCCACAGCCGGCATCGTCAACAAAAAGAACGTACAAGTCGGCGGCAACCTCTCGGTCGGCCAGGACCTGATGACCATCATCCCGCTCACCGATCTCTGGGTCACCGCCAACTTCAAGGAGACCCAGCTCGCCCGCATGCACCCCTGCCAGAAGGTCACGCTCAAGGTCGACGCATACGGCGGCCGCAAGTTTTCCGGCGTCGTCCGCCAGATTGGCGGAGCTACAGGATCGATGCTCTCACTCTTCCCGCCCGAGAACGCCACCGGCAACTACGTCAAAGTCGTGCAGCGCATCCCGGTCCGCATCGACTTCACCAATCTCCAGAACGAAGACGGCGACTACGCCCTCCGCCCCGGCCTCTCCGTCACCCCCGAGGTAGAAGTGAAAGGCGACACCATCCCCAACTGCCAATCATCCGGCAAGTGACGGGTGCCCCATTCATGACAGTCTCACCGTCATGGGTGGGGTCCCCCTTCCCCTGGAACCTCGAACCTTTCCACCCCGAACTTCGAATCTCCCAAATCTTGTCAAGCCCCCCACGCAGTGGAAAATCCGTCCACAATCCACAAATCAAAGCACATCAAATTTTCCGAAAAGTGGCATGTGAGTTATGGTCCGCTAGGTATACTTAAAACAGTAGAGAAAAACAAAGAAGCCCGGCCTCGTGCCGGGCTTTCGCATTTAACCCAAACGCGTTCTCCGGTATAGACCAAAGCCGTACCAGTACACACCTAACATCTTTAGAACACGCACCTTAGGACTTAAGTACAGGGGGGATGCCTCTAGCCCCAAATGACAACTCACAGATTCAAGCGAGGGGGAGCCCCAGGCACAGGTGCGCATGACAGTCTTCACCTAGAACCTTGAACCTCAAACCTAGAACCTAGTACCTGCTACCTGGTACCTGGTACCTGGATACCCGGTCTATACCAAGCACCATACCTAACATCTTTAGAAGACGTACTTTAGGACCTAAGTACAGGGGGGTACCACCATGCAACTACCGACATCCATTCCACCCGCCACATCCGACGGCACCGAAGCCGACCCAACCCGCCGCTACCGCTGCCGCCACGTCTTCACCGACGGCCACCGCTGCGGCTCGCCCTCGCTCCGCCAGCAGGACCTCTGCTACTACCACCACGCCTCCCGCCGCGGGCCCAGCGGGGGCCGCGGCCACTTCCTCATGCCCCGCATCGACGACCGCCCCGCCATCCAGATCGCCATCTACGACATCCTCGCGCGCATCGCCCTCGGCGAAATCGAGCTCAAAACCGCAGGCATGCTCCTCTACGGACTCCAGACCGCCGCCTCCAACCTCACCCAGCACGAGAAGGCCCTCCGTTCCACCCCAGCCAACCCGGAACCTCTCGTCGAAGACGTAGTCTCCAATCCCTTCCTCGGAGACCTCGCCCCCATCGAAGAAATCCCCTCGGGTGCCCCAGGTTCGACAGCTTCACCGTCGACCCTGGGGTTACCACCCACCGAACAACCCGCAACCGGCCAGCCACCCACCGGCCAGCCCGCCACCGCGGTTGTCATTCCTGACCTCACCCTTATGAGTTGTCATTCTGAGCCGAAGGCGAAGAATCCCCGCATTCAGCCCGGAGCGCCACAAACCTCCCCGCAGCCAACCTCAGAACCCGTCATCCCGGCCGAAGCGCGAATTCCGGACAACGGAGAACGGTCAACGGACAACGCCCCCACCCTCCAGGCCGCTACCGCCCCCCGACCGCCTCATATACCGCCACCGTTTTCTTGGCGATCGATAACCAGGACTCATCGCCGAAGTTCATCGCGCGCACCTGCCCCGCCAATCGCTCCCGCAACGCCGCATCCTGAGTTGACTCAATGAGCGCACCCGCCAGTGCATCGGAGTCCTGCGGCGCGACCAGCAGTGCATTCTCGCGATCCGTCAGCAGCTCACGAAACACAGGCAGATCGCTCGCCACAATCGTCTTGCCCAATGCCAGACCGGTCGCCAGCGCGCCGCTGGTCGTGATCGCGCGATAGGGATACACGACCACGTCGGCCGCTCGATACAGCGCCACCAACTCTTCGGTGGTGATGAACCGGAAGTGCAGCTTCACGCGCTTCAGATTCAGTTCCGCAACCTGCGCGCGAATCTGCTCCAACAGCTCCGGCGCGCCGGTGCCCGCAATGACCAGCCAGGCATTATCGCTCTTCGCCTCCACCCGCTGCCAGGCTTGCAGCAACAGATCGATGCCCTTATACGGAAAGATGATGCCTTGCCACAACACCATCACCTTGCCCGTTTCCAGTTCGAAGCTGCGTAGTATCTCCTCGGAGCCGACTGCGGGAAGATCGTAGAAAAACGGTCCATGCGGAATCACTGAGACCTTTTCCGCCGGAACAGAGAACTCAGCGCCAAGCCGCGTACGAATGGAGTCCGAGTGGCAGATGATCGCGTCCGCTGTGCGGTACAACTCGTCGAATGTCGCCTTGTAAGTCTCGCCCGTGTCGTGAGGAAGCAGGTCATGGACCGTCAGCACAATCTTCGAACCGCGCTTGCGGCAGAACTCAAGGAACCAGAGATCGAGTGGAACGCGCCACTTCAGCATGGGGAGATACTGCACATGAATCACGTCTGGCGGCGAGACAAGAAAGCGCGCCGTCAGGGCGGAAAGATTGAGCATCGCCTCGGGAAATTTCAGCAGCCTCCGCGGCAGCTTCGGCAGTTTGAACCTGCCAACAACATCCATCAGCCCCGGATCGACCTTGATTCCACGGCTCGAGAAACAGTCCGGATCGAGATAATAGGAGATAGACCCGACCGTGAGATCGACCCGCTCACCCAGCAGTGCCTTGGAGAGATAAGCCGTGTAATACGGCACGGTCGCCCACAGGTCCATCATGAAGACGCGCGGACGTGCGCCGCTCGCGCTCACTTTGCGTGTCCTCGCGAATCCGCAATCGCCTCGTCGTAAACGCGCAGATAGTCAGCCGTCATCCGTTCCGCGGAATACTCATCCTGGATGAGTTGTTTCGCCGCCGCGCCAAACCGCAATCGCTTCGCCTGATCGCGCAACAGTTCGCCGATTCCTGAAGCCAGCGCATCGACATCGCCGGCAGGCACGAGGACTCCGGTACGTCCGTCCAGCACAACGGACGGAACTTCGCCAACAGCGCTCGCCACCAGCGGCAGAGAACTGGCCATCCCTTCCAGGATCGCCATCGGCAACCCTTCCTGCCGCGACGACGAGACCATCACGTCGAGCGAAGCGTACACAGAAGGCATATCGTCGCGCCGCCCCAACATGGTGACGCGATCGCGAATCTTCAATTCGTCAATCGACCGCTCCAGCTTTTCACGGTCCGGTCCTTCGCCGACGATCACGAATTTCACATCGGCGAACTCCGCAAGGACCTTCGCTGCCGCAGCAAGGAAAACGTCAACGCCTTTCTCCCACGCAAGGCGTCCGATCAGCCCAACGATCAAGGCGTTGTCAGCACCGCGAAGCGACGGAGCAACTCCGTCAAACGGCCGCAAGTCGATTCCGTTGCGAACCATGCGAATCTTGTCTTCGCGGACGCCCGCTTTCAGCAGCCGCTGTTTCACTTCCTCCGAGACAGCCACAACCCGCGCATACTTTCGCAACACAAATCGGTCCGCAATGCCGTAGAGAGAAACCATCAGATCTGTGTCATACCAGGTGTGACAAGTGGAGACGAATGGAATGCCGAGCCCGCGCAACGCGAGGAAAACGTAGATGTCTGCCTTGTAACCGTGAGCGTGGATCACGTCCGCTCCGCTCTGATTGGCCAGTTCACGAATCGCCGCAATTGTCCCGAGGTCGATCTGGCCTTTGCAGGGAATCAGGTGAGACGCAAGCCCCTGCTTCAAGGCCGTCTCATGCAGTTGCAGATTTGGATTCGCAGAGTTCGAAAACACGCCCAGCACGCTCGAATGCGGCCCTTCTTTCAGCGCGCGAGACAGATTCAGAATCACGGCCTCAGCGCCATACATTCCGCCGCTGCTGATGATGTGCAGAACTTTCATTCCGCGGTTTCCCGGCTATCGGATTCCGGCTCCGCGCGGTTCGCCAACGCCCAAAGCTTCTCGTAGAGTCTGTCTCCGAGCAGAGACTTCGCAGCCTCCTTCATCCGATGCTGGCGCTCGAGCCCAGCCAAAACGCCGCTATCCGGCTGAAGCAACTTCGCGATCCATTCGGGCTGCATGTCTCCGCGGATGTTCAGCCGGCCAATCGTTGCACTCAACGGAAGCGCCTCAGCCTTCGGGACGGAAGTATAAACCTGCGTATAACCTGCTTTCTCGCAGGCCGCGAGCACGCGACGGTTGTAACGGCCACCGGGCAGAGACATCGTCGTGATGGAAGTTCCCAGTTTGTCCTCCAGCGTCAGGCGCGAGGTGCTCAGTTCATTGTGCAGCTCCCCATCGTTGCAGTGCGTGAGCAGCGTATGACTCCAGCCATGCGCACCGATTGCTTGCCCTGCCTCATGCAGCGACCGCAGTTCCGGCCAACCCATGTAACCGGGTTTCGTTCCGGTCCAGCCTACGGTGATAAAGAACCGCGCTGCAAGGCCTCTGGATTGGAGGATCGGCGCGGCGAATTCGAGGTTTGATAGATGACCGTCATCAAACGTCAGTTCGGGCCACAAGAGGGAATCTTGTTCCGTGCGCACTCGAACATAGAGATCGACGTGCTGGGCAAACATTCCAGTGCTGGTGACGTACGAGTATTTGCTCTCGCTGGGCCGCAGCTCGTGGTAGAGAAGATGGAGTATTCGCGATGGGCTCCGCGTCTGCTGCTTCGAGTTGGAGTCAACATGCAAAAGGTTGTTCCGGCTCACTCAGTATTGCTTATACCGCAGCTTTGGCTTCCACCAGTTCGAACAGTTGGCGCGAGCGCGTATAGATCCAAGCAATCCTCCGCCCCTGGAAGGCAACGGCAGGAACAGGGGCCGAGACGACGATGCAGCCGTTGTTCTTGGCGTGAGTCAAAGCGCCATCAATATCGTTCGTTTCAAAACAGAGGTGGTAAGCTCCACCGCTTCCTTTTTTCAGCATGGATTGCACGGGCGAATCCTCGCTGAGGGGCGCGATCAGTTCAATCTCAGCCACGTCCTTGTCGGACTTGGCGAGAAAATTCACCTTGACCTTTTGGATAGGGTCGTCAAAGGGGCCAGACACAACCTTGTATCCAAATAGAGCCGAGAGCGATTCCGTCGCGGGGTCCAGAGCCGGCACTGCAACGCCCACATGCATAAGCCTGAAACCCAGGTCCACAGGCGATTCAGACATCAAAGCGTCGCCCCCTTCTTCTCCAGTTCTTCATGGAGGAGAGCGACGCTGGTGAGTTCAGGAATTCGTTGGGGATCGAATTGCACTCCATATTCGCCTTCGATCGCCAGGATCGCCTGCAAGTGCCGGAACGAGTCCCAACTGTCTACCGTTCCGATACTGAGTTCCGGAGTGACCTGCTCAGGCGAAATCTCAAAGACATCGGCAAGGAGGTCACGCAGAGAGGACGGCAGTTGCTGAGAGTTCATGAGATTCATTTCCTTCCAGAGTTATCCACTTGGGGCTAGTTGGAACCGAAGCAGTCAAATTGAGCTCGTAGAGCGTAACGTCGGGAGCTTCGTCCGATGGAGCACATTTTGCAAAACCGTGATCGGGGTAAAAGGTTGCACACGGGGCATTCTTCTTTGTCGCAACAAATTCGCCCACCAGACGCTTTGCGCCATTCCGGAGGGCCTGTTGGCCGATATGAGCGAGGAGCGCAGTTTCGATCCCACGGCCAATCACTCGACACGATAATAGCAGCGAATCGATAATGCACGAATCTCCCTGCTCGCGGGCGAGGGCAAGCCCAACCACTCCGGCGTCGCCGAAGCGGTCGCGCACTCGAACCACCACCGCCTGTCCTCCCGCCATGGAAGCAAATTCCTCGATCTCCGACGCTGAGCGGCGCCTCGTCGTCAGATTGAACTGGTTTGTCTTGGCCAGCAATTGCACGGCCCTGGAGAGCGGAGCCAGCAATGCGCTCTGGAAGGTGCAAACGATTCCCAGTGATGCGAGAAACTCATCGCGGCTGCCCACGCTGTCGGCCAGTACGGCTCGTTGGGCCTGAGCCTTGTACTCGTTCACACGGTTGACATCATCGTCTGTAACAACGGCTGCGTCAAAAAAAGGCTGCTCGGCGAGGACCTCGACCAGCTTCCACGGTTCCGTGATGGGCGCCTCGACAATCGCTATTTCGGGGAGTTGTTGCCGAATCGCCTCGCATTCGACTGGGTTGTCGTCGACAAAGACAAAGGAATCGAGTCCGAGAGAGAGTTCCTGCGACAGTTCGCGAATCGCTTCCGACTTTTCGTTCCAACTGATCTTGATTGCGACAAAGTCGTCCAGCGTCAGGGCAAGATCTGCCGCGCGGACTTGAAATGCATCGCGCACATCCGCTTCATTATTCTTTGAGACGATAGCCAGCAGAATGCCTCGGGCAGATAACTGCTTCAGATATTTTTGATATTCGAGATAGCAATTTCCCGGGAAGGCGCTTCCCGTCGCAATTCCGTCTGGGCCATCCTCGCCTAAGATGCCTCCCCACAGCGTGTTGTCGAGATCGGTGCAGAGAACCTTCCGAGGTGCGCGGAACAAGGTCGAAAAGGAGCGAACCAATCCGTGGGAATAAGTCTGAAACGATTCCGAGGCGACGGGAAGCCGGGAAGCGAGAAACATGCGAGCGTCGCGCCAGTGGCTGCGTCCATATCGAGCGGCCAGGCGATCGACATCAAAGAAGACGCAGTCTGCGATCGTGCCGCAGAGTGCAGCCAGCCTTTGATTCAGCCGCTGAACAGAGTTCGTCAGACTGTGCGGAAGATTCGCATCGCCAACCTCGCCGAGCGACGTGTAGTCGGGAACTACGAGGCCCTGAAACAGCAGGCGGGCCGAACTGCCAGCGCGGAAGCTCCGAAGCAATTGCGCCATCCGTGCCGCGCATTCCTCAATCTCAGTCTCCACGGCTGCGCCTATGCCGTCGGCGCACAGCTCGGGAAGACGGCCTGCAATTTCCTCCAGGTCGAGGACCACGAGAACCAGATCGGGTTGGAAGCGGGCAAGCGCGCTGGCGGAGTTCAACAATTCGTCCGCGTAGGAGCCGTATCCGCCCACAAGCAGGTTCAGCACATATCCCGACAACACCGCCTCAACGGTCAAAGAGGGAAGGATTGGCTCGACGGTTACAGAGCGAACAATATACGTCTTGAGGCTTCGGGTTCCGGACTGGCTTCTAAGTGCGTCGGCGATGCGGTCGAAGGCAGAGGCGCAAAACATGACGTCCGCGGGCTTCGTGGATTCGGCAAGCAATCGGCGCGCATACGTAACAGCGGCGGAAGCATCCTGCGCGGAGGCCGCGTCTTTGATGGCTTTGCGCAAATCCTGACGCTCTACATCACTCTGCATTTATTTTCTCCGCTGCGATTGCGGCCGGTGGTTCCACAACTTTTGCAGGTCGCATGATGATTCGTCCAGGGACACCCATTACGGTCGCGCCCGCCGGAATGTTGCTAATTACAAGCGTGTTGGCCGCGATCTTCGCACCATTGCCAACTTTGATTTTACCGACCAGGGTCGCGCCGGTACCAATATAGACATCATCCCCAAGAATCGGCGCGCCCTGCCGTCCCATTGCCGACGCTCCAATGGTCACGCGATGCGCGAGGTCGCAGTTGCTTCCAAGAACGGCCTGAGGGTTGATGTGAACTCCGCCAATATGCCCGATATAAAATCCAGGTCCGATTGAAGCATGCGGATCGATGCACATCTCCATGAAAACTTCGCACCACTTATTTGCCAGGAATGAGATCACCTTCAAAGGGATGCGAATCAGAGCGGGCGGTTTGGCCACGTACAGCCAATTGCCGAGACGATAACACGCAATCGACCACACGGCGGGATCGAGCCATAGCTCCCTTCCGCGGTAACCTCTTGATTTGTAACGTGCAATATCGGCAGAAAAATCATTCATACAAGATTCCTTGAAGCCCTGCTCGCGGCGCCATTTTTGCTGGCGCTACTAGGAATCTTATCAGCCGCACCCATGGATAGCGCGGGAATCGCAAAGCCGCAGATCGCAACCCATCGCGATGCACCACCTACTCTAGTTCGTAGTTTTTTCGCTCTTGGGTCGCCATTTCCGCCACAATCCGCCCAACAACTCTCGGCCGCCCTTCACTGCGTTAACTCGCGCGATCGAGAAATCCCCCAGGTCGAAGTCGAAGTATTTCATTGGGCCGCTCAAGGAGCGAATCCAATCGTTCCAGCCCATCTGCCCCTGCTCAAGATACTTCGGGAAAGCTGCAAGATCCGCACACAACATCACGTGGCGAAAGCCAAAGTTGGTTGCTGT
>DASWCA010000082.1:0-10564 GCA_036390355.1 Acidobacteriaceae bacterium | reverse complement strand
CGAGTGCATGTGTTATTTCAGCCGCACCGTTACACACGCACCCGTGATCTGCAACCGGAGTTCGCGCGGGCGTTTGCAGATGCCGACACGCTGCAGGTGCTGGACATCTACGCAGCGAGCGAAGAGCCGATTGCAGGGGTCAATGCGCCGATCCTGGCCGAGGCAATTCGCAGGACGGGAACAGTAGGCGGCGGAGTGGAGTATGCCGAATCGATGGCGGCAGGTGTCGGCGCACTGGCAAAAGCGGCGCGCGACGGTGATGTGATTCTGACCCTCGGCGCGGGCAATGTTTCGCAGGCGGGAGCGATGCTGCTTGAGGCGCTGACAATCGCGGACGCACCAAGGTAGCGGCGGCCGGTGCTAGGATAGGCACATGGGGACCTCATCGGCGACAAATCGTTCCCGAACCGGGACAATGCCTACGAACCCGAAACGGGGCCGGTCGGCGTCTGCGCCAACTGTTGCGAAAGTTACGGTCGCAGAACTGCGCACCAACTTCAAAGCGGTTGAGGCGAAGCTTGCAAAGGGCGTCCGGGTGCAGGTGACCCGGCGGGGAGAAGTCGTGGCTGAGATGCAGGCTCCGGGAGCAGAGCGCCCTTTTGCGGACAGGATGCCGGACTTCATGGTTAAGTTGAAAGAGATGTGGGGACCGCAACCATGGAATGTCGATACCACCGCCATGGTTTCGGAAGGTCGAGAACGTGATTTCCTATCTTGATACAAGCTTTCTGATGAAGCTATACATCCTGGAGCCGGAATCTCAACGAGCCGCGGATATCATTGTAAGAAATCGAAGCGAGCCTGTAATAAGCTGGTTATCTGAAGTCGAGATGGCCTCGGCATTATATGCAAGAGCTGCATCGATGCTCCCCACAGACACGGCCGCCGCTGCATACAGGGAATTCCGGCGCAATGCCAACCTCTACAAGTCTGCGCCAATCGATGGTGCAGTGTTCGATCTCGCCCGATCTCTCGCGGAGAAACATGGCCAAACACTTCGCGTGAGGGCGCTCGATGTCCTGCATATTGCAGCGGCGCTGCGGTTTGATGCCGAGGGATTTGGAACGTTCGATTCCCGGCAGGCGGTCCTTGCTGAGAAGGTTGGACTGAAGCTATTGCGGTGATGCGGCCAGGGTGAGTTGCTGAGTGGGTACGTCCCTCACTTAGGTGGATGAAGAATCAGACCCACGCGATATGATGAGCCTGGCGATTCCCTCGCGACCTTGCTCAGGCCGTGCGATCAGGCAATCTATTTTCGAACCGTGGTTCGGTGCTGGATGCGCCGGAGCCGGGTCGCGTCTCCACGGGCTCGCGATCGGCGGGGTTCAAACGCGGAGCGGCAGTGACCGAAATGCCTTTGCGGCGCGATTCCTCCTACACGAACGACTATGCCGACGAGTACGGCGACGATCCCGATGCAGACGCCAGGTTCAAAGGGCGCGCGCGGCGGCAGGGTGTTCGCCTGAGCTTCCACAGCGGACTGGTTCCGAAGACGCTGTGGGGCCGGATCGCAACAGGCGGCGGACTGGTGGTGTTGGCCGGGGCAGCGATTGCGGGAGGGTTGTGGGTGCGTACCTTTCTTCTCCACGATGAACATTTCGTGGTTCCGGGTTCGGAATCAATCCAGATCGCAGGCAATAGCCACCTGACGCGTCCGCAACTACTCAGCGTCTTTGGCGAGGACGTCGATCGCAACATCTTCGTCATCCCGCTGCCTGAACGGCGTACGGAGTTGGAGAGCCTGCCGTGGGTGGCGCACGCAACCGTGATGCGGCTGCTGCCGAACCGCATCCGGGTGGCGATTGTGGAACGAACCCCAGTGGCCTTTGTTCGTCAGGGCGCGGAGATTGGGCTGGTCGACGCGAACGGCGTGCTGTTCGATCTGCCCGGTCCGGAGACCGAAGAGGCAACCGGTAGAGGCAGTGCAACGGCGGTTGAGAAGACTGCTTCGCACTATTCGTTTCCCGTTCTGACGGGGATTTCCGCTGGCGATCCCCTGTCGACGCGGGCAGCGCGGATGAAGATTTACATGAGTTTTGTGGCCGCCCTCGACGCAACTGGCGAGAATATCTCGCGTCGCCTCAGCGAGGTGGACCTGTCGCATCCCGAGGATGTGATGGCCATCATTCCCGACGCAGGATCTACGGGAGGAGCGGACATCCTTGTGCACTTCGGCGAGGAGAGATTTCTGGAGCGCTTTCATCAGTATCAGGAGCATCTTGCGGAATGGCGAGCGCAGTATCCAAGGCTGGCCTCGGTGGATATGCGATACGAGCGGCAGGTAGTACTGCAGATGCAGCCGGGTACGGTTGTGCCGAGTGGGGACAGCGCTCCGGCCGGCACCGCAAAGAACGCCGTTGCCACTCCGGCAAAGCAACCGACCGCTCCGGCGGCAAAGCCTGCCGCGAAGAAGGAAAGTCCAGCCGCCGCGAAGAGTGCGTTGGCCAGGAAGAAGTGGCTGGCAAAAGTAGCCAGGATGAAGGCCAGGCCGGTTCACACGGACGCTGCCTCGCAGGGGGCGCCGCGATGAATGCAAAGCAGGACAACCTGATTACGGTGGTAGACGCCGGCAGCAGCAAGGTCTGCGTGCTGGTGGCGGAGTTGCAGGACGGCGTGCTGCGCTATCGTGGCCACGGCATCGAGATGGCACGCGGAATGCGCAAGGGCCTGATCGCGGAGCTTGGGCCGGCGGCGGAGGCGATCAACAAGGCAGCGTTGACGGCGGAACGTGTTGCGCGCGGAGGCATCGAGACGGCTGTTGTCGGCATTGGCGGGACGCATGTGCGCGGCGTCAATAGTCGCGGCGGAATTTCCATGGGAAGTCGCATGCGCGAGATCACGCGCGAAGAAGTCCGGGCTGCGGTGGACCGGGCGCGCTCAGTGGCGCTGCCGCCGGACCGCGAGGTACTGCATCTGTTGCCGCAGGAGTTCATCCTCGACGATCAGGCAGGCATCCACGACCCAATAGGCATGGTAGGGAACAAGCTCGAGGTAAACCTGCACTTGTCGACGTGCTCAGGTGGCGTGGCACAGAGCGTGGTGACTTGCGCCAACCGCGCCGGGCTCGAGGTTTCGGACACGATCTACGAGGGAATCGCAGCAGCCGAGGCGGTGCTCTCGGCGGACGAGCGCGAGCTTGGCGTGTGCGTGGCGGATATCGGGTCCAGCACGACCGAGCTTGCGGTTTTCTTTGAGGGATCGATCGCGCATACGGCAGTGCTGCCGATCGGCGGCGACCACTTTACCAATGACCTCGCTGTCGGCCTGCACGTGTCCGTGGAAGAGGCTGAGGAGCTTAAGCGGCTGTACGGAAACTGCGTCGTGACCGCCGTGCCGCAGCATAACGAGATTGAGGTGGGATCGAACCTCGCCGTCGGACCGCTGAGTGCGGGTGGCCAGGCAACACGGTTGGTGCGGCAGCGCTTTCTTGCCGAGATCCTGGAACCGCGCGCCCGGGAGCTCTTCACCATGCTGCGCGACAACCTGCGCCAGGGCGGCGTGCTGGAGGCGCTAGGGGCGGGATGCGTTCTTACCGGGGGAGGAGCGCTCTTGACCGGGCTCCTGGACAATGCGGAAAGTCTGCTGCGGGTGCCCACCCGGGTGGGATCGCCGGTGCCATTGTCGCGGATGCCGCCAGAACTCGCCCGGCCGGAGTTTTCTGTCGCGATTGGGATGCTGCTTTACACCCATCGCACCCAGGTGCGTCGAGCCAGCGAAGAGCAGGGTTTACGCGCGAAACTCAAGGCCATCTTCGCCGGAAGTTACTGAGAAGTCTCCGAACTATAGTAATGTCGGGGGTTCCGTCCTAGAATGTAACTTGTTTTGTGCAGGTTACGAATCGTTGTGGATCTTCAGCTTGTTGCTAACTCGGGAGGAATACGATCCATAAGCTCGGGACGACTCATTTTCCAGCTTTGCAAGCGCAAGTTGCGGCCGACACACTCTCCGAAGTGTCAAAGAAGAGTCAAACTTTAGTACTCTGCGGCGTGCAATTTGTTAACCATGCCACAATATCGCTGGTCAAAATGCCAGAAAAGACAGTATGTTTGGGGATGTCCTCCAAGAGCAACAATTTGGATCACGGGATATAAAAACACGGCGACCTCTTAGGAGTTCGATTGGCAATTGACAAGTTATCCACGATATCGCGAACCAGGCTGATCCTTTCGTTCGCGCTCTTCGCACCCGCCGCCCTGTGGCTTCTAACCGGGCCTATTCCTGCTGCTTCGTGGACGCAGCAGGGCCACCGTGCGCTTGCGGCTTCGATCATCGCCGACGGGTTGGCATGGCTCACATGTCTGGTCGCATGCCTGCTGATTCTCCGGCTTGCCTACCGCCTCCGTGATCGGGCTCCGTTTGGCTTGACCGCCTATCTGCTTGGCCTGTTTATGGTTTGTTTCGCCCTGCAGCGTGCCGCGGGATATTTTGTGTTCAATCACTTGGGGCGGCTCAGCCCGGCGCTGGAGATGGTACGCGCGGCGGCTTCGGTGTTGGTTGCCATGGGTGCGGCGGTGCTGTTTCCGTACGTGCGGACCATTATCGGCGCGGTGATCTCGGCGAACAAGGAGCACGAGAAATTCGTGGTCGCAACCGAGAGCAGCCTCGACGCGTTCTACATCTTCGAGAGCGTTCGCGACGATGCGAAGAACATCGTGGACTTCCGCATCTCCTATGTGAATGAAAACGGAGAGCAGAGCATCGGCAAGCCACGCGCAGAACTGTTGGGCCGAAATCTGAGCGAAGTGCTCCCCTACCTGGTTTCGACCAAAATGATGGACAGGTACAAGCAGGTGGTGCTCTCAGGCATTCCTTTCACCGACGAGCATGTGGTGGAGCGCGAAGGCGTAGATCCCTACTGGATCGTAATGCAGGTCGTGAGGCTGGGCGATGGAGTTGCAGTCACGAATCGCGATGTGACCGAGGAGCGCGCACACCAGCACCAGATTGCGAACCTCAACGAGCTGACGCAGTCGATGATCGAGAACGCGCCGTTCAGCATCATCGCGACCGACCCCGCTGGAACCGTAACCGCTATGAATCCGGCTGCCGAGAGTCTGACCTTCTACCGCAAGCACGAGTTGATCGGGCAGCACTCCATGGTGATGCTGCACGATCCCGCGGAGATGAGCGTGCGCGCCGTGCAGTTGAGCAAAGACATGCACCAGCCGGTGCAGGCAGGATTCAATTCGCTGATCGCAAAACCCAGGCAGGGTCAGACCGACGAACACGAATGGACCTACGTGCGCAAGGACGGATCGCGCATCTGGGTAAATCTGGCGATGACCGCTCTGAAAACCGAGGGCGGAAAAATTGCCGGATATCTCGGAATTGCTTTCGATATCACCGAGCGGAAGAAGCTCACGGAATATGTCAATCACCTCGCCCACCACGACCAGTTGACCGGCCTTCCGAATCGCGTGCTGCTGGACGACCGGATGCGCCAGGCCATCCAGCGCGCAAAGCGCAACCGGCACAAAGTTGCTGTGCTGATGGTAGACGTCGACTACTTCAAGCGGATCAACGACTCGCTTGGCCACTCCGCGGGTGACAGCCTGTTGGACAGTATCGCCAAGAAATTGTGCTCGGCCGTTCGGCAGACCGATACGGTGGCGCGCATGGGCGGAGATGAGTTCGTCATCGTGATGCCGGAGTTCCGCGACGAGAAGGATGCGGAGCGGTGCGCGGAGGCGATCATCCAGAAAGTCTCGACTCCGACAATGCTGGGCAACCGCGAAGTCAACGTCACGGTAAGCGTTGGGCTGTGCATCTTTCCCGACTGCGCGAGCGATGCGGACAGCCTGTTGAAGAACGCCGACCAGGCCCTATACGAAGCCAAGGAGAGCGGGCGCAATGCCTTCCACGTCTTCAACCAGAGCATGGTTGTGGCGACGGCAGATAAGCTGGAGTTCGAGCACGATCTGCGCCACGCCCTGATCAACGGCGAACTGTCGCTGCACTATCAGCCACAGGTCTCGTGCATCACTGGCGACGTGATTGGCGTGGAGGCCCTGCTGCGGTGGACCCATCCCCGGCGAGGCTCGATCCCGCCTACGCAGTTTATTCCGCTGGCCGAGGCCACGGGATTGATCCTGCCTATCGGTGAGTGGGCGATAAGGACTGCATGTCACGAAGGAAAAGAGTTGCAGAACACTCTTGGACGCGAACTGGTAGTCGCGGTCAACCTGTCGCCGCGACAGTTCCGGCAGAAGAACCTGGCCGCGCTTGTGGAAATGGCGCTGCGGGAATCAGGACTGCCGGCGCGAAGCCTGGAAATTGAGATCACCGAAAATACGCTGATGTCTAACTCGGCGTCGACCAAAGATACGCTGATGCAGTTGCGCAAGCTGGGTGTGAAGATCGCGATCGACGACTTTGGAACCGGCTTCTCCAGCTTCTCCTACCTGTTGCAGTATGAGGTTGACCGGCTGAAGATCGACCGCAGCTTTGTGAACCGGTCGGCCGATGATCCCAACGCAGCGGCGATCGTGCGCGCAATCATTTCGATGGCGCATGGGCTTAACCTCAAAGTCGTGGCTGAGGGCGTGGAGACGAACGGCCAGTTGGACTTCCTGCTGCGCCGGAGATGCGACGAAGCGCAGGGCTTCTTCTTCGGCAAGCCAGTGCCCGCGGGAATGATTCGCGAAGCAGCCCGGCTGATCGCGGAGCGGCGCGACTCGGAGATGTCCAAGGCGATCGCCTAGTATTCGGAGATTTGCTACCGCGCGAATTCCTTCCCGCGAATAACTGCGACTACCGCGTCGAGAGCGCCTCCCCATACCTCAATCGCACTCTGCTGGCTGTGGCCGAGCGCTTTGACGTAAAGGCTGAACGCATAGCCCTCCTGCGCGCCTTCTAGGTCGATCAGCGCCGGCCGCAGGATGCAGTCGAGTGCGGCATCGGAATAATCGAGCGCAGCAGCGAGACGAGTGAGCCGGCGCAGCATCTGCTCGTGCTGGTGGAATGAGATGAACACAGAGCGGTCGCGCCACACCATGTCGATGTAGCTGGCGAAACCGAAAAACGAATCGGCCGCAGAATCGGACGGATTCACGTCCAGGTTCAGTTGCAGACTTTCAAGTTCCTCGCTGACAAGAGGCCAGGCATCGCATTTTGCGGTAAAGACGGGCGAGCGCGTCGCGTTGAGCGCGCGCAACGCCTGCATCAGCGGCGCGTGTTGTTCGGCCTCGGGGATGGCGTCGAAGTCGTACGGGTTAGCGCGTAGATCAACGAAGGCGGCCTTGCCGTCAGGGTCCTTCCACGGGACGACGAGGACGGGATCCTCGGGGGAGCATTCAACGGCCCACTCGGCAAGCATGGTTTGATTATCTCAGGATGCGCCGGCGCTTCAGGCGTGGGCGAGGACGAAACGCAGGAGCGTGGTTTCCGCCCAATAGCCATCGTCTCGGATGCTCGCGTCCGGCTTGGCAAGGAAGGCGCAGTGGCCACCGTGCGTGGTTTGCAGAAAGGTGATGTGCGGATTGGCTTCGAGCGAGGCAAGCGTATCGGGCCCGATGTGAACAAAGGGATCGTCGAGTGCGTGCAGGATCAGAGTTGGCACAGCGATGCGATCCACAACACGCGCGGCTGCGACCCGGTAGTAGTAGTCCTCCGCAGAGAGAAAGCCCGAGTAGAGCGCCGTGATGCGGTCATCGAACTCGCGCAGAGAACGGATGCCGACAGCGCGATTGGGATCGAACGCGCGGGGAAAAAGCCGCACCTTATGCCGAAAGCGTTTGAGCAGGTTACGCAGGAATCGCCGCTCATACAGACGATTCTGAGGCCGATGCAAGGCCGTAGCCGAGCGATCGAGATCAATCGCAGGCGATACGCCGACCACCGAATGCAGCTGGCGCGGAGCATCCGTACCAAGTTCGCCGGCTAGTTTGAGCACAAGATTGCCGCCCATCGAATAGCCGATCAGCGCGATGCTTTCCAGATGCTCGCGCTGGACGAAGAAGCGCATGACGGCGCCTACATCGCCTGAGAGCCCGGAGTGGTAGAGCGTGGGTGAAAGCCGTTCTGTGCCGCCGCAGTTGCGCATATTCATACGAACTACGTTGGCGCCCGCGCGCCACAGCTTGTTGGCGTTGCCGACTACATATTGCGAATCGGACGAGCCTTCCAGTCCATGCACGAGAATCGCGGTTGGCCGTTCCGCACGCACAACAGACGGCTGCCAATGGCAATGGCAGAGCACGACGCTTGCGATCTGCGAACCGCTGGCAGGCGAGACTTCGACGAGTTCACGCACCGCCGCAGGAAGATTGTCCCGCCGCGGCAGAAAATTGCCGGCGATGGTCTGCGCGTGTGCATTGCCGAGAAATCGTCGTGGCACAAACGCCTGCGATTCGAACGGAAGCTGCCTCGATTCTGAGTCCCGTTCAGTTCCTTGCTGGATAACTTGACCTGCGGTTCTCGCTTGATCGAGAGCTCCTGCGTCACTCATTGCTTCCCCGCCCTGGCCGCGCAGGCATTCAGGAATGCGACTGCGTTCAGCGCGCCGGTCGGCTCGTCCTCGTGCTTGAAATAAACGAAGACCTCGCGGTCTGCGGCGAGTGCAGTGAACTTCTCCGCGAATTCGGCGATCTCCGACTCGCTGTACCCGCTTGTCCGGCGCAGGCGGTAGCACGCATGCGTGCGAGCGCATTGGACTTCGGGAGTTTGCAGATCGTCGCTTCCTGCAATGCATAGCGCTGCATTGTGCAGGCGCAGGACTGCATACGTCTCTTCACCGAACCAGGACTCGTGGCGGAATTCGAACGCGACCATTGGCGGAGCTGGACCGGCAAACGCAGGCGCAGAAAGAAAGTCTGCGAGGAGCACAGGATCGGTCTTCAAGTTTGGCGGAAGCTGAAACAGCAGCGGCCCCAGTTTGCCTGCGGCGCGCACCGGTTCGAGCACATCGACGAGCCGCCCAACGGACTCGTGGCAATCTCTGAGGCGGCTGAAGTGCGTGATGCGCTGCGGAGCTTTGAAGCTGAACCTGAAGCTCTGGGGTGTAGCCGCAACCCATCCAGCGAGAGTCGAAGCGGTCGGTAACGCGCGAAATGTGTAGTTGACCTCTACCGAGTTCAACTGCGACGAGTAGTGCCCGAGAAAGCGCTTCGCCGGCAGGCCCGCGGGATAGAACGCAGGCTTCCACGCCGGATAGGCCCAGCCTGAGGTTCCGGCATGGATGCCCGGAGGCACATCTTCGACAAGTGACATAGGGATCGCCGCATCGGACTCAGGCGCGATGGCCGACAGCAGCGGCTGCGGAGACTTGGGAGAACGGGGCAAGGTTTGACTCGGAACCAGGACTCGTACGGCGTCGAGCAGTCGATCGGGAGAAGATTGGGGCGGCTAGTGGGGGTCGAACCCACGACATCCGCTGCCACAGAGCGGCGTTCTGCCACTGAACTATAGCCGCCGTATACTCGAAATTATAGCATTTGACCGCGTCCGCGAGTAGGAGAGCCAGCCAATGCAGCGGGCCAATCTGACGCACGAAAATCGGCGGGCCAGTGTGGGAGAAATGCGATGGAGCTGACCCGCAAACCCGAGATACTGTCCCCGCGCACCCGTCGCGGCAGCAAGGCATTCGACGACGAGAACCTCGATCTGCTCTCGCATCTGCTGGACGACTGGTTCCGCATCCCCGGCACCTCGATTCGCTTCGGCCTCGACGGTATCGTCGGATTCATTCCCGGCGTAGGCGACGCCATCGCTGGAATCGCGTCGTGCGTCATCCTTATTGCTGCATGGATGCGCGGCGTCTCGTACGTCACCCTGGCGCGGATGCTCGCCAATTGGGGAATCGAGGTGCTGCTCGGTACGGTTCCGGTGCTGGGCAATATCTTCGATATCGCCTGGAAGGCGAACCGGCGCAACTACGCTTTACTAACGGGGAGCCTCGCAGACCCGCAAGGAGTCAAGCGCCGGAGTTGGCTCTTCTTCGCCGTGCTCTGCACCATATTGGCCGCGCTGCTGGTGCTGCCGATGATTCTGTTCGGATGGCTCTCGCTGCACCTGCTGCACGCCATAGCCGGAAGTTGATTGTGAGATAAGATTGAGAGAGAGTCGGGGCGTAGCGCAGCCTGGTAGCGCATCTGCTTTGGGAGCAGAGGGTCGTCAGTTCGAATCTGACCGCCCCGACCAATACAAGGCATTAAGATTCAATGTGATGCGGTGCCTTTGGCTAGCGCATCTGCACACCGCCGTGACGCGGTCGCGTTGACATGGTCGGAAAACCTGACCTCGATCGCTACTGCTGGCTCAAAGGCGGTCTTCCCTCCTCAACCAGATTGCCCAGTTGAAGCTGACCGTGCTCGTGCTGCCATCAGGCGGTTTTTCGCTTCTCAGACCGGAGCGCTCTCAACTTGGCCATCATATTTTCGTGGCTGAGGTTGGATTCCCACACAATTTTCCATTCATCTGACGGCAGGTCATCTCCGTCCCCAAATATCTCGACTTCGCGCCGCAACGCCTCCGCCTTTCCCGCAGGACCACGGTCGTCTGAATATGAGATTCGGAATGAAGAATCGATAACCCTATAAGCCTCGCGGTTCTCGGACATTACTGTGTC